>DASUYO010000382.1:0-8627 GCA_036377375.1 Pyrinomonadaceae bacterium | reverse complement strand
GCGCAACTCCATTACGCGATTGCGCAGTTTGACTATATCGGAAAAGCCGACCTGCTCGAGTCGCGAAGCAAGGCGAAGAACCGTTGGCGAGGTTGTCACTGTTTGGATTCGTTTCCTTCCGGGCTATGTGCGTGGGAAGGCGGATTATAGCTTGCGAACGCTTGGTCCGTCCAACGTGAGTAAGTTTCAGGAGTGCCCTGGATTCACTTCCTCGTTATCCACAGATTACACAGATTCATTTACATAATCTGTGTAATCTGTGGATAAAATAGCTTCAACTGGATGGCACAGAAGGCGCAAAAAGTGAGGGCAAGTGATTTGTGCTTTTTGTGCTTCTTCGCGGCGGCACCCTCAACTGATACTTTTAAGAAAAAGTTTTAAGTCACGTGCGCTAAGTGTAAGTATTGACACGCGAAACTTAGCGCGGGTAACATTCCAATTCGATGAGCCGCCCTGCTGTATCCATCCCCGAAAAGTTGTTCTTCAAGATCGGAGAGGTTTGTGAGCTTGCCGGTGTGCAGGCGCATGTCCTGCGCTACTGGGAATCGGAGTTTCCGATGCTCGCGCCACAAAAGAATCGCGCGGGCCAACGCGTCTATCGCAAGCGCGACGTCGAAATGGCGTTGCGGATCAAAGAATTGCTTTACGAAGATCAATACACGATTGCCGGCGCGAAGAAGCGACTGGCCAACGAGCTTCGCAGCGGCGGGAAATTGAAAGTTGTTGGCCAAGAAGACGGACAGGGCGAGAGCACGCCGGTCGAGTCGAATGGCAGTGAACGAACATCGTCTGCCTACACGCGCTCAGTTGGTCCACGCACCGCTGAAGAACGACAAGGGCTAAAACAACTCGCGTCCGAGCTGCGCGAGTTGTTGTCACTGCTCGAACAGGAAACAAAGAGCCGCGCGAAGTGACGTTCATCTGCGCGGTTTGACATTTGTTCTTTGGCAGGATAGTAAGTCAGGGACACGGGACGTGGCGCAGCCTGGTAGCGCGCACGCTTGGGGTGCGTGAGGTCGCTGGTTCGAATCCAGTCGTCCCGACCATTTCGATCAAGCACTTACGGCTGCCAACTTTGGCAGCCGTTTTGCTTTGTGGCAGAATTGTCGCATACACCTTAGCGCACAGCTTCCACAACAGCTCGCTTAGCGCGGCACCACTTGTTGACCTCCAAAGTTCGCTTGTAATAATGTTTCATCGAAACCAGACTCTAGACTGGTCCTCAGAGCCTCAGTACTGTCTTTTGAACCGAAGAAGAACTTCGGATCATTCGCTCGCACGCTGTGGTTTTTAATAGTCATATGGTGGGCCGCGCTACTTCCATTCAAAGGAGACTTTCACATGGCGCAACCGGCAACTTGCTCACATTGTAACCAGCACTTCCAACTGGACAGTACTCTTCTTGAAATCAAAATGATGGTTTCGTATCGAAGGTTTAATGAAAGGAGATTCTGTGTTTCGCTTCAACAATTGCCATAAGCGAGATCATGTCAACCTCTATGGGAACGACGCTTTCTTCGATCTCGACATTTTCGGTTCTCAACCTAAAGATGCTGATAGGCTGCGGCGGGAACTCAACATTGGGGACACATGTATAGTGGCAACGCCTTATGTCGTACGTGACCTCAGCTGTGACATCACGTTTGATCGCTATGAATTCTCCAGTGCAAAAATAATGCGTGATCGCGACAGGCACGTAGACTGTCATGTTTACTTCGGAAACCGCCTCAAACCAGAAACTCTTTCGCGAGCGGACGCGAGGCGTCATCGCGTCTACAAACATTTCTTTAACGTCAATGGTCACTTCAAACGACGGTCGGTCCAGCGTGCAAATTAATTTTGCAGATCTTGATCTTGCGGTCCTTTTGAATCGTGGCGTCAACTCAAACGTTCGGCACGAATAGGTGAGTCAACCATGTCGATTCGCGGTGCCATCAGCCGGTTGCTCTCAATTGGCTCCCGACCTCAGCAGGTTGCCCCGCAGGATCTTTCGCCTCAGCTTGTTGACTGGCCGCTTCCGGAAGCTCTCCCTGTCAGACCCAAGATTCGCACTGCGTTCGAACCAAGCATAAGTGTGCCCGCGGGGCTTAGCGTATTTGCTTACCCGTTCGAAGAACCTAAGATAGCCGAGTTTGTGCGAGAGGCATGGTGCTCGGCTCCGGACGCTCGTTTCGTGACAGATGGGAAATACTGCGAGTTTACGAGCCAGAATGGCTCCAGGTACTACATCCCCTGCGCGCGGCTGATCAACACCCTGCGGCAACTGGAAGGGCAAGCGGGCAGAGGCCTATCGCGCCTCCGCTTGGTGGCTCTGGACAGCTTTGGGTACGAGGATGAAGCTCGGGAACTGTTCCACGAGTTTGAAAAAGAGACGAGTCCTTCACAAGCCGCCATGGGATTCGCCAGAGTGCTCGTGGACAACCATCCCGAGAGAGCTTTGGAAGTAGTGAGTGATGCGCGCAAACGAGGTGCTGCGGGCGCAGCAGTTGCAGCGTGCCAAGCGCGGATGTCATTTGCGTGTGGGTTGGCGTCTGACGGTGTGCGATTAGCGGCCGAGGCGTTAAGAAACCTGCCGGACGATCTCTGGATGCCTGCCGACCACTTCTATACATGGGGGTTACTCCACGGCGCTGCGTTGGCGTCTCGCCAAGACGCGACCCTCCGGCACGAAGTGGTCAGTGCTCTGGACTCGCTCTGCCAGACGGAACACTCGGCCAGAAGAGCACTAGCCTGTGCAAGTCTCGCTGCAATGGTGGGAGACTTTTCAGCGTCGAATCGAGCGGCGCATGATGCACTCAATTGCGCTGACGTGGACAGCGAAGTCGCAGCCGAGGCCGTATGGCTGCTGCGGCATGCGCGCGATCTTGACAGTCTTGTCACGCGTCTCAGTCAACCACCAACGTCGATAGACACGCGTCGCGCAGCCATCAATTCAACGGGCTGGTTCCTCGATAAGACAACATCCAGACCCGAGCGTTCTACGTGGCACGATATCGATGGGGACACGATTACGTTAAGCCTCGCCGCAGCGCTGCCGGGTACAAAAACGGCAGACGTCGAAGCGCTCAGAACGTACTGTAGGCAGGTTGCAGAAGACCACGGTGCGGGTCTGGTAGAGGCCAGCGTAATATTGGGCCAGCTTGGACCAACCGTTCAAATGATCTACAAGCAGTTGAAGAAGCCCGCCTTTACCTTCACCGGCATGCAGATCATTGCGTTGCCCAAGGCATCCTTGACCTGGTCTGTCGTTGCGCGAGAGAAGGGAACAACCGGAGTTCGCGAAGCGGTAGTGACATCATCGCTGCTGAGCCAAGGTCGACTCACACTGGAGATGTACGAGGAGAGGTGGGCATGCGATCCCTATGAGCCACTCTATCGAGGCGTAGATCGTTCAACACTTCGGTACATGTCAGACGATGCAAGTTACGACACACAGTTTCCCACACATTCGCTTGCAAAGGTCCGTCGGCTGCTCCGTGAACTCTCGCGAGAGTCTGACCTGGCAGAGGTAGCTCCTAACCTGCACCCGCAGAGTTAGGCTAATCCGAGTTACTGAATCGTGAGCAGACTCCACTTACCGAAACAGATCTCGATAGAGGTGGTCACCTGGACGTCGGAGTTTAAGGACGTTCCGTTTACTGGATCCCCACTCGCTCTTGAGATCAGGACCTTCGCCCGCAGCCGGAACGACTACCATCTCGGCCCCTTCTTCAGCGACCCTGACGGTCGTGTGATGATCACGCGCGCATTGTTGGCCGCCAGCGCTCGTGCTCAACTTGACTGGGGGCTGATGGATTATGCTCCCATTGACGATTGCTTTGCTCTAGTGGAGATCGTTCATTGGTCTGCGGATCATGTTCAGCGTGCTATTGAGGCGCGATCTGATGGTCTGTTCTCCGAGCACGAGAGAACGTTGTGGGGAAGCCCTGAAGGAGTATCTCGCCATGTTGCGCTCCTGTGCGAATCGATGGTTATCGCCTGTTCTCCCTGGAGCCGCGCAGCGCATCCGTATGGAATGGGACGGCTCACAGGAGGAGTACAAATTCGAATACCGCGTCCACCCGCTGCGGGCTACCTGCTAAAATCTAAGGGGGGGTACCGGGGTGTTGCTTCTATGAAAATTCTTAACGCCGCTTTCATAACTCTCCTCGTCTTCAATATTGTGTGCAGCAGTAGAACGCCCTTTGTTGCGAACGGCCCATCGCTTCAGTCGAATTCGTCGTTCGCGAAGTCTTATCCAAACGCTAAGATACAGGCTAACGAACTCAATGATGCGATGCTAGCTGGGGATTATGAGAAAGCCGCTAACCTGACATATCAAAAACTCATACAATTGATTGGCGGGCGTGCTAAATATCTCAGCGTCCTCAAAGAGGGTATGAGTCAAACACAGTCTGATGTGTTTCGCGTTATCTCTATAGTTTCGGATGAGCCGACGCAAATAGTCGAAGTCGGCGCTGATGTTTATGCAGTTTTGCCGACGACGACGAAGATAAAAGTCGCCGAGGGCATACTGATTGGCCAATCGTCCTTGATTGGTGTCTCAAACGATCGCGGCGAACATTGGACATTCGTGAGTGCAGGCAGGGGTCAGGAACAATTGAGAATGCTATTCCCAGCTGTCGCTGATCGGTTAAAGATCCCTGAACAGAAGCAGCCGGTTCTGCAGCGTGCCCCTTAATCATGGACGCTTCCCGATTTTATCCAAATCAAAATACCCGTAGTTGATATGGCTTCCACGCTCACTCCACGCGTAATCAATTGGGACGACTGGCGTGAGGTCGCGCTGTTCACGCTCGCAGCCATTTGTCTGGTCGGTGTATTGATTTTCGGGACGCGGCTCGTCTACGAAATCGCGACTACCGATAGCGAACAAATTATTTCTGGTCCGGTGACAGTATCGCCCCAATGGACAGAATTCGTTGCCGAAAAACCTTTACGTCAGGCGAAACAATCTCAGGAGATTGTGCTTGATGTCGACGCGTCCGAAGGATTGGTGGCAGACAACTCACATATCGAACGGATACAACTCTCTAACGGCGCGGTGTTGCATCCGCAAATACAAATCGTCGACTCTGAGGGAAATGTTTTCAACGGCGACGTGAATCGCTATCCCGTGCCTTCGCTGTACCAGAACGGAATCTCAGGCCAATTTTCTGGCTTGCCACCGGATCGTACCTTCGCTAAGGTTCGCGTGCGCAGCGACTTTCCCGTTCGTCTGTCTCGAATCGTTTGGCACTGTCATCAGGGCAAATGAACCGCGCTATATAACAAATCGTGGGAGTTTACATGACACAAGCAGAGATTTCCGGCATCTCACCTTTTTTTATCGTGCACGACGTGCCGACCTCGCTTTCGTTCTATCGAGACCGGCTCGGATTTGAGATCACCTTCCAGGGGCCCGAACCTGACGACATCTTTTTCGGCATCGTTCGCAGGGGCGGTGCGCAAATCTTGCTCAAAGCCATTGGCGTAGCTCCAATGCCGAACTATACGCGAGACATCAAACAAGGTATCGCTCGCTGGGACGCATTCGTTAGCGTCCCCGATCCTGACGCACTGGCAGCCGAATTTGCTTCGCGCAATGTCGAGTTTTTCGAACCGCTGAAAGACACTCATGACGGTTTGCGTGGTTTCGAACTCAAAGACGCTGACGGCTATCTCTTGTTTTTCGGTCGTCCTCGGTGATGAACTCGTATGGCCATACTTATAAGGCGTGCAGCGACGATGACTGCAGGTGCCAATGCATGAGGGATTACATACATTGTACTTGGGGCCCTATTGTTGCAGTGCCGATTGCCCGGGAGACGGTCTATTCCGATCCACAAACGGTTCATCTTCATCTGCAAACAGCATAAGTTCTATTTGCGCAAAGTGGTTGTTGATAGCTTCGACAAGCATAATCCCGAGCATTGGTCGACGAAAGAAATTAGGGTGAAACCCATCCAACATCTTGAAAGGTTCTTTCTCGACGACTTTATGCTCGAAGGTGTGATTAAAAGCGGGCGGTCTAACAAGCTCTAGCTGCCAACTGAGAGTGACATCATGAAAATAAAGTTAATACTAACCTGCATGCTTTTTATTGTGGCTGCTTCAGCTACCGCTTTTTCTCAGCAGCCTGGTCAGGAAATAAATGTTGCGCCAAATGCTCCAAAAGATAAACCTGTAAATGCAAAGGAAGATGAAGTCCGGCAGGTTGAAGAAGCCATTAAACCTTATGTCGAAATGGCCAGGAAAACCTACCCACAAGCGAAGGAGCGTTTTCTTAAAGGGCTTCCGCCGAAACATACTTTCTTTATCACAACAAGGCTATATGACGCCGCCGGGCGCTATGAACAAGTATTCATTGCCGTCAAGGAAATCAAAGATGGCAAGATACGAGGGCTGATCTGGAGTGATATTCGACTGATTTCAGAATACAAACACGGCGATTCTTATACATTCCCTGAAAGTGAACTAATAGATTGGACCATTAGTAAGCCTGACGGAACGGAGGAGGGCAATTATGTAGGCAAATTCTTAGATACCTATCAGCCTAAACCGTAATTGAAGCTCCCGTATGGCAGAAACGTGATTTATAGCAACTGTCGGAATGATGTTGCGGTGCGACAACGGTAGATCAGAATATGCTGGGTACATCGATGGGAATGTTTCTTGCCAATTGGCTATCACATGAACCGATTACGCTTCAAATCATTCGTCGTTTCGCTGATGCTGGTTTTAATATCTTTCTCGCTCGTTGTTGCGCAGCAACCAAAGACCAAGGCTGAAATTCGACAACTTGTTGCGAACTCTAACAGTACCAATCCAAAGACCTCCGACGATGCCAGAGAGGCTTTGTCTAAACTTGACGCCAGATCTCTTCCGCCGCTGGTTTCAATTCTTAAAAAGGGAAATCCCTGTGAGCAAGTCGCGGCGGCGCATTACATTCTTAAGCTTGACCCAAAGAACATGGACATTGTTCCGACAATGACAGATGTAACGCAGGGTGCATCGCTTCGAACGTTGTTCCATCTGCAAGAGGAAATGATATGTCGTAGAGCAGCGGCTTATGTTTTGGCCCTTTCCGCTGACGGCATTCCAGTCCTTACACGACTGCTGAAGGAAGGCGATTCATGGGAACGGCAAACCACTATCTTTGCGCTCGATGATCTGACTGAATCCTCGAACTATCCCGAGGGAAGCATCCCCGCGATGAAGGAGCTGATTCCAGAAATCGCTAAAGCTACGAAGGCAAAAGATCGCGTACTGAGAGAAATGGCTGACGAAGTACTGGGTCAAATCGCACGCGGTCCGAACGCTGAACTCAGCGCGTTAGCGAAGCGATACCACTGATCGAATGGCCGATGCTCACAGAATGAACGTAAAGCCGAAGACCACTTCTTACTCGATCCCCTCACCTTTGGACCAACTGCGAGAGATCAGCCGTGCGTTATTTCTATCGGAGAACCATAGCGAACTCAATCATGCTGTCTTAAAACTTCACTCGTTACTTGCGGCGACTTCAGGCATTAACGATACTTCCGACTCCCTTAGTACCGCGTTGCCGTTTGGCGAAGCCATCTCTCCGATAAATGCTGCGCGGTGCGCGAGCGACGCTGCTCGAACGTCGAAATTTTCTCGAGGAATATACGCTGCATTGGTGGAGGCGCAACAGCGTTTCCCTAACAGTGCAATTGAAATCCTCTATGCCGGGTGTGGACCCTTTGCGACTTTGGTTATGCCGTTGGCCACGCAATTCAAAGCTGACCAGATTCAAATCACGCTGCTCGACATACACGCTCGATCATTGGAGTCCGCACAACATGTTGTCGAGACGCTTAGGCTGACTGACTATATTCGAGACTACATCCAGAGCGATGCGGCCTCGTATGTTCATCCGCGCCCGCTCCACATGGTGATCACTGAAACGATGCAGAAGGCGTTAAGTAAGGAGCCACAGGTGGCGATCACCATTAACTTAGCCCCACAGCTATGCCGCGGCGGTATCTTCATTCCGGAGCGGGTCACCATAGATGCTTATCTCTGCGACCCGCACGAAGAGTATATAGTCGGGAGTCGGAGCGACAGGATCAAACTTGGCAACGTATTCGAGTTGACTGCCGAGAAGGCAATCGAGGTTATTACGAGTGGCAATCTGTCAGCGGGGACAATCGATCTCCCCAAGAAAATCGCTGAGCCGCAAAAGTTAATGTTAGCAACAACCATCACTGTCTTTGACGGGATAGTGATAGACGAATATGAATCCGGGCTAACGCACCCTTCATGGTTTCATGACTTCAGCGGAGCTAAGGGCGGAGACAGAATAGAATTCACGTATCGTTTCGAAAACAGCCCCGGATTTAAATGGCAGATAAGAACAAACGTTGAGCCGCAAAAAGGCACAAAAAGCACAAAACGTTAAGAAACTGTTTAGGCCTTTTTGCGGCTGATCATCTTTTCAGGAGGGCGAGATGAAAAAAATTATTGTTGCAATCGTTTGCCTGGTAATACCTCTTGCGGCGATAGCCCATGACCAAATCCGAAAAGAGATTATCGCGGTGACGCCCGAACAAGTCCGATGGTTCACGCCGCCTTACTACAAAGACGGGCGACAGCGAGCTCAACTGTTTGGTGATTCGACTAAA
>DASUYO010000381.1:0-2880 GCA_036377375.1 Pyrinomonadaceae bacterium | reverse complement strand
GCGAGCGCCCGCTTGGCGAATTTGCTGCTCGAATGCGGCAGCGAATCCGCGCGAATTGAAAAGGTGTTCACACAGGAAGAGATTGCCCAAATGATCGGCTCGTCGCGCGAGACGGTGACACGATTGCTCACGATGTTCAGAAGCCGCAATATCATCGAGATTACCTCTGATAGCGTTGTCATACGCGATCGCGGAGCGCTGGAGAACTTGCTCGAATCGAAATATCAAATTGAACCCGAGCTGCGCGATACGCGTAGCAAAGTTTGAAGCAATTCCCGCCTCGAAAGAGTCTCTTCAGCAACTCCAAAGAGATCACGAAGCCTGCCGTTTTTGCGCAACCCATCACCCTTTTGGAGTTGGCGCGGAGTGAAAGTGACCGCACAATGCCCGCGCAAGACTTACGAAAGGACGAACGAAAATGAATACGGCTTTGGCTGGCATCGCGGGAGTGACTGATTCTCCTCCGCACAAAGCGGACCGGAGCAACTTTCCCCTCGGCGCCAACGTGCTGTCGTGGCAAGCGCGTCGCGACCTGCGCCAATCCGTGATGGCTGGAAACAGTGAGGGTCTGCACGTTGAGTCGCACCGCGACACCAGGCGACTGAAATTACTTCTGGACCTGGCCGGTGACAGTATTTCGAACCAGGAGCTTCGAACTCTCATCACGGCAGTGATGATGAGAATCAAAAACGCAATAGACTCTGACGGTGTGTGCATTCTCTTGCAGAGGCAAAAAGAAGGCGACCTCGATCTCTATGCCCTCGACTTTGGGTCGGAGAGGAGCAGCTTCAGCGAGAGAGCTGTGATTCCTGATGTTGGGACGATTGCGAACTATGTACTGACGACCCGTAACCTGTGGGCCGGGACTCGCGAGCAGGCGTCTGAGAATTTTCAGAGCGAACCGCTTCTTAAAGAGCAATTCAGCACAGGATGCATGTTGCCTCTGTCTGGCCGCAACCGCGTTTTGGGCACGCTGACTTTAATCAGATCTCGGCCCAATCCGTACAGTCACGATGAGCTTGCTTTCATGACCGGGGTTTGCGGTCAGATAGCGCTGGTCTTGGAGAACGCCCTTGCGTGCCAGGAGATTTCCGAGCTCAAAGACAAGTTGGCCCAGGAGAAGCTTTATCTCGAAGAAGAGATTCGCAGCGAGATGAACTTCGATCAGATCGTCGGCGACAGCCCTGAACTGAGGCAGGTGTTGGAGTTGGTCCAAACAGTCGCGCCCAGTGATTCCACCGTGCTGCTGCTCGGCGAAACGGGAACGGGAAAAGAGCTCATCGCGCGTGCGATTCACGACCATAGTCGTCGCAAAAACCGCACCTTCGTGAAACTCAATTGCGCCGCCATCCCTACCGGTCTATTCGAGAGCGAATTGTTTGGACATGAAAAAGGAGCGTTTACCGGCGCGATCAGCCAAAAACTCGGACGGCTGGAACTCGCTGATCAGGGTACGTTGTTTCTGGACGAGGTGGGCGACGTGCCGCTGGAGATCCAGCCGAAGCTTTTGCGTGCTTTGCAGGAACGCGAATTCGAGCGGCTGGGCAGCACGCGCACGAAGAAGGTTGACGTACGCCTGGTAGCGGCCACAAACCGCAACCTTCAAGAGATGATCCTTGATCGCGAATTTCGCAGCGATCTTTATTACCGGTTGAATGTCTTTCCCATTCGCATTCCTCCATTACGTGAGCGCCGTGAAGACATTCCAGTGTTGGCTCGTTACTTCACGCAGAAGTTTGCAGAGCAGATGGAGAAGCGAATCGAAACGATACCGGCAGCGACTATGAGAGCCTTAACGGAATGGGATTGGCCCGGCAACGTGAGGGAGCTGGCAAACTTCATCGAGCGCGCGGTGATCCTCACCCGGGGCCGATCACTCGAGGCGCCGCTCGCAGAACTACGCCGAGGTTGCATAGACGAACCAAGGCCGATCTCATCGTCTCAAGACCGCGACGAGATTGCGCGAATAGTGAAAGAAACTCTTAACGCGCTCGATGACAAGAAAAGTATTGATGACGAGCAAACCAGAAAGCTGCGCGAGGCAATTGTGCGCACACTGACGGAATGTAAGGGACGTGTTGGTGGTGAGGATGGAGCTGCCGCACGGCTTGGGTTAAATCGCACGACACTGCTTTCGCGCATGAAAAAGTTTAGTATAAGCGCCAAACAATTTTGCTGACGTCACGGATCTCATGAGATCGCAGCGGGTGAGCAGCAAAACAGCTTATGTAACAAAAAATTGAAAGGTGGGCCAAGCGGGCCCAAACTCTTACGCTGTTACCGCTCAGACCCGTTCGGCGGTAACATACGCGCGATGTCAACACGGAATGAGTTCGAAGGGCCGGATAAATCGGCCGCAAGACCGCCCGATGCCCATACGTTGTTTTCTTGGCGCTCGCGGCGTACGCAAGTGGTGCTGATTGTAACGGTCGTTGCGATCGGAACAGTTGCTCTCTTCTATGTATTTCGATATTCCGATTCGTCCCCACCGAATGCGGTACAGCTCACCCTCGGCCTGCCGCACGGCATAACATTGCACAGGAACTGGCACCCGTTCGAGTACATGGCGCTTTCTCCCGACGGTGAGATGTTGGCGTTCGCGGCGACCGATGCGTCGGGGGAAAGCTCTTTGTGGATCCGACCGCTGAGTTCTTCGGAAGCGCGAAAACTGGACCAGACTGAGGGTGCACTGCTGCCGTTCTGGTCACCAGACTCACAGTTCATCGGCTTTTGGGCGGGTGGAAAACTGAAGAAAATAAGTCGATCGGGGGGAACTCCCGAAACAATCGTCGAGGTTCCAGACATCGCGCAAGGGGCATGGGGCGCCGACGGAACAATTCTGTTTGCGCGAACCGTAAATAGCCCCATTTTTCGCGTCTC
>DASUYO010000380.1:0-11198 GCA_036377375.1 Pyrinomonadaceae bacterium | reverse complement strand
ATGATTCTCTTCTCACTGCGGTTTTTGCTCTTGCGCGCAATGAGCAGTTCCGTCAAAGCAATCAGGCCGAGCACGTACGCAATCCAGAACGCGAAAGGGATCACGAAGAACGAAAGCTTCGTGAACATCGGCGCGTAATCGCCAGTCCAGAGTTGGGGTACCGCAATGACAAGAAAGATCGTCGGTACGTAAGAAAGGTAGACACGCAGGTGTTCACTCCGCGTCAGGGTTCGACTCTGCGCGTTGGCCCAGAGGTGAAGATGAACGTGCAGCAGAAACGAGTAAGCAAAGGTGATGCTGACAACGGCGACGGTGTCTGCGAATCGTAGGAGGGTAGTCCACGTCTCGGGACCAAGATCAAACAGGCCGTGAAGTGTTACGACGAGATTGCTGGTGTGCCAACCCCCCATCGTGAGAGCGAGCAGGGCCAGAAGTCGTTCGATATTTGTTAGTTTGCTTCGATGAGTGACGAGTTGGAAGAGCATCCAGAGCGGCAGTAACGCACCGATGCTATAGCCGATGACCTGGAGTATTTCGAGCGGATCGAGTGGGGACATCGCAATGAAGATCAAATATAGGTCCTATAACACACAAATAGACCTATACGACCTATATTTGATCACTGCGCTAGTTCGCCGCGGTGGTCTTGGCCGGCGACGTGAATGTGATCTCCACGCGGCGATTCTTTTTCTGTCCAGCTAGTGTTGTGTTTGGCGCCAACGGATTCGAGGCGCCCATGCCGTTCGCCTGAATGCGCACCGGATCCACGCCCGCTGACTGGAATCGCTCTGACAACACTCGAGCTCGCTCCTGCGTCAACTGTTGCAGTGTGACCTCGTTGCCTTTGCTGTCAGTGTAAGCCTCAATCAGGATCTGGTAATCAGGATTGCTTGCGAGCAGGGCCGCCAGCGGTTCGAGCTTCGCAGCAGATGCGGCTGAGAGTGTTGCCGTGCGTGCGCTGGTCCAGATTGTTTCCGGCAACACTAAACGGAAGCCCGTCGCCGTCTCTTTCAATGTGCCGTATTTCGCGAGCGTCTCTTTCAGATTCGCTTCCGCCGCTCGCCTTTCTGCTGCTTTGCGCTCTGCTTCGACTCGCGCAGTCTCAGCCTGTTTCTCGCCTTCCAGTCGCGCGAGTTTCAGCTTTGCATCGTCACTTTCAGAACGTAACGCGGCAAGCTCGTCGCGAAGCTGAGCGACCTCGACTCGCTTTTCACGCAGTTGATCGTTTGCCGTACCCAAATCTCGTTCAGCCAATTCACGTGCGCGTTGTTCCTTTTCCAGTGCCGCTCGAAGCTGCGCCACTTCGCGCTGCGAAGATTCGGCACTCTCCTCTGCGGTCCGCACCGCCTCGTCGCGGCGACGAATCTCTTCACGATTTAAGCGAGCTGCACGATGTACTACTGCAACTTCTTCAGCATGTGCGCCGGAGGAAGTCGCCTGACGCGCCTTCATATCAACGTCTGCCACCGGCTCATTCAATCGCCAGGCTTTTTCTGCTGCCTGTAGCTGGTCCTCCGCAGTTTGCAACTCATCCGGCGCGTCCTGCGACGCCCCTGCATACTTCGCGAGACTTATAGCCTGGCGCGCTCCCAGTAGTGACACCGGTGTCTGGCGATAATCGCGATCGGCAATTTCGGGAACATGGACATTGCGAAAATAGTCGCTCGAGTTTCCAATGTAACGAACGTCAACCGTTTCCACCTGACTCCCATTGGGACGTTGCGGCGGCAGGTTCTCCATCACCACCATGCGGCTGGGAACTTTCATCAGAAAGTGTGGCTCAGCAGTTAGGATCATCGCGAACGTCTGAAGCGGTGTTGTGACATCGAGTTTTGAGTCTATAAACGTACTGCCGCTGCGTTTAATTTCGCCGAGATTATCGACGTGTCCATCGGGGGAGATGGCCCAGAGGATGTAGGTCGTATAGATGCCGCCCAATTCAGACGCGCGGGGTAGATCTTCAACGCTGAACTCGACGCGCGTGCCGCGACGACCCGCACGTCTCACTTTGGCCTCACCCTTCAACCGTGGCAAGACCGTGGTGCCGCGAAACTTGACGGTGACGGTTTCGTCGAGCGGATAAGTGATCGCGACGGTTTTGCGTTCGACGTCCTGTTGCGCAAGTGCCACAGAGATAGTCAGCAAACAAGCGCTGACTGCATAAGCAAGGCGGCTGAGATTCATGGCAGACACTCCTATGCTCTTGATGCCGTAGACAAAGGCATTGTTGCCGAACGCTTAGGAGAGGTCAAGACGATTTTAGCCACAGATTACACAGATTTTCACAGATCAGATCCGTGGAATCGGTGTTTATCTGTGGCTTCTAGTCTTCCGGTGGGCAGCAAGCTGAATGATGAGGAGACAGATCCCCGAAAGCAGCAACATAGGGATCCAGCCGCGTGGTGCGAATAGTTTCAGGACAACCCAGAGAAGTATGAGACCCGAACCAACCCACCACAGCATCAGGGAATCTCGTTCAGCTTGTAACCAACGCCACGCACTGTCAGCACGTAACGCGGGTTCTTCGGATCCGTCTCAAGCTTCTTACGCAGACGATTGATGTGCGGATCTATGTTGCGCTGATAGCCTTCGTAGTCGGTGCTCCAAACTCGATCGAGCAAAGCATTCCTGGACCATGCACGTCCCGGCTCGGATGCGAGAAGTTCGAGAATCTGAAACTCGAGCGGTGTCAGATCGACGCGAAAGCCGTTTCGCAGCACTTCATGACGCCGCTTGTCGATAACCAGATCACCGACTTCGATCCGCTCGCCGTCCTGTTCCTGTGCCACTGCACCACCGCGCCGCAACAACGCTTCAACGCGATACTCGAGCTCGCGTGGACTGAACGGCTTCGCGAGATAATCGTCGGCCCCGGCTTCGAAGCCGGCCACCTTGTCGTCAAGCGCGTCGTGTGCGGTCAAGAAGAGTGCGGGTGTTTGAATGCCGCGATCGCGTACTCGTTTGAGCAGCTCGATGCCTGACATACCCGGCATTGAAACGTCGAAGATGAAGCAGTCAAATCTGCCCATTAAAGTGGCTTCGAGTGCTGCCATTCCACTTTCGCGCTCTTCTACCTGGAAGCCCAGCCGGCGGAAATACTCGGCCAGAAGAAGTCTCATGTCGGTATCGTCATCTGCAATCAGAAGACGTTTACCTGCGTGTTTGCTATTTGTTGTCGCTTGCTGTGCCAAATGTCTGATCCTGTCGGAGGGATCCAAAATCGCCGCAGTTAGCGTACGAATTATAACTCAAATTGAGCAGACTCATCCCGGGAAGAGATTTGCGTGAATTCATGCCCAGTAACGAAATCGAGCAAATCAGTCAGCCTTGACGCAAATAAGTGGGGGTCAGTATAGTTCTTTTCTTAAGATTTGGGACAATCTTTCTACCTTCCTTATAGCAACTGATCGGATATTTTCGCAACCAGAGATGCGTGATCTTCGCCGCCTGCTAAAGTATTTGAAACCTCACTGGCCAATCTTCACCCTGGCCACACTGGCGATGAGTCTCGTCGGTTTACTCGAAACTGCCACCGGCGGTTTGATAGTGCCCATCTTCGATCAGGCCTTCGTGCAAGGCGTTGGCCAGCGTACTCCGACGATTTTCGGCCTGCAACGTTTAATCCCCGATGACCCGTTCGGTGCGTGGAAAAGCATCTCGATCCTGCTAATCGTTTTCACGCTCTTTAAGGGTATCGCGGAATACCTCTCCACTTACCTGATGGCGCGCATCGGCCAGTCGGCCGTTCTCAAACTGCGGCAAGACCTCTACGGTCACCTGCTGGCACAGTCTGCCACATTTTTTGAGAGACATCGCACCAATTATCTCGTTTCGAGACTCGTATCCAGTGCGGCTGCAATCGAGACAGCGGTCACGAGCACGCTGCGCGACATGCTGCGCGAAAGTTTCACGCTGATCTTTTTTATCTCCGCGTCCTTTTATTACAGTTGGCGGCTGACGCTCGGTTCACTCGCCATCGCGCCTATCATCGCAATTCTCACTGCGAAGTTTGGACGAGCGTTGCGCAATCTCGCGCGTGAGAGTTTTGAAGGCAGCAAAGAACTGACTGACACGGCCCAGGAGGCGCTTGCTAACCAGGGCATCGTGAAAGCGTATCGCGCAGAGAAACGCGAATCAGAACGTTTCACAGACGTCGCTCGAAGAATCGTACGGGCGAACCTGCGCAGCGCCAGTATCGCGGGTGCTTCACCACCGACGATCGAGATGATTGGTGTTATCGCAATTGTGCTCCTGTTGCTGTTTGGTCAGCATGAGATCATCGCAGGCCGAATGGCCAAGGCGCAGTTCCTCACGTTCCTCTTCTTTCTCTTTCGCAGTTACGATCCGATGCGAAAGCTCTCGCGACTCCAGAACAGCATGGAGCAGGCACTCGCAGCAGCGCATCACGTGTGGGAAGTGATGGACGAGCACGCGATCATCAGGGAGAAGCCGGACGCCGGCGAGCTACCGTCGCTGAAGAAAGAGATCGAGCTGCGGAACGTCTCGTTTGGTTATGCGAATGAGTCGCGGTCTGTGTTGCGTGAAGTGAATCTGAAAATAAGAGCAGGGTCGATGGTTGCGCTGGTGGGTGAGTCAGGCGGTGGAAAGTCGACATTAACCAAGCTGCTGCCCCGTTTTCACGATCCGAGCTCAGGTACAGTTTTGTGGGACGGCTCGGACATACGCGATGTGACCATCGCGAGTCTGAGAAAACAGATCGCACTCGTCACGCAGGAGACTGTGCTTTTCAACGATACGGTTCGTCACAACATCGCCTACGGTAAACCTGAGGCGAGTGATCGGGAGATCGAAGAGGCTGCGTTAATCGCGTTTGCGCATGACTTTATTCGCGAATTACCCAATGGTTACGATACGATTGTGGGCGAGCGCGGCATCTTTCTTTCCGGCGGCCAACGCCAGCGGCTCGCCATCGCCCGGGCAGTCTTGGTTAATGCGCCAGTCCTGATTTTGGATGAGGCTACATCCGCACTCGACGCGGAGTCAGAGCGTCTGGTCCAGAGGGCAATCGGCAACCTGGTCCGAAACCGCACGACTATCGTGATCGCGCACCGATTGTCGACGGTGCGCCGGGCTGACGTGATCTTGGTTATGGAAGCAGGTCGAATTATCGAAATGGGAACGCACGCAGAACTGCTGGCGAAAGGCGGGCAATACCGAAAGCTCTACGAGCTTCAATTTGCGGACGAGGAAGAGCTGGTCGCGACGTAATTAATTCCATGAAGTCAATGACCGGATACGGTAAGGGCATGGTGGCAGGCGAGGACTTCTCCGTCTCTGTCGACCTCAAGACCGTAAACAATCGCTTCCTCGATATCCACCTGCGCGTCGGATCAGAGCTCGCTTCCGTCGAACCGTCAATAAAGAAACGAATCACGTCACGATTATCCCGTGGACGTGTCGACGTCACCGTCAGCATGGAGCGCGTGGCCCAGGTTGCTTACGAGCTGAACCGTCCACTCATCGCCGGCTACGTCAATGCACTGAAGCAGCTTCAGGAGGATTTCGACATCGGCGGAGAGCTCGACATCAACGTAATCGCCCGCATCCCAGGCGCACTGCAACCGGCGCGCAACGGCATCGACGATCGCATGATCTCTGCACTCGATCAGGCGTTGGACCAGGCGCTCGACGAGCTTGAAAAGATGCGCGAACAGGAAGGCGAGGCGCTGAAGAACGAGCTGCGCGAGCGCGTAAAGAAGATTGAAACGCTGGTTCCGATTATCGAGTCGTCCGCAGCAGGTCTTGCTGATACATATCGTGTGCGACTGCAAAAACGAATTGGAGAGTTATTGAGTCGCAGTGGCCAGGTCGTTGAGATAGATCCCATTCGACTGGCCCAGGAAGTTGCTTATCTCGCGGATCGTAGTGACGTTAGTGAGGAGATGGTGCGTCTGCGCAGCCATCTTACACAATTTCAGGAGGCGCTTGATGCTCCCGGCGAGGCCGGAAAGATGCTCGACTTCCTTTTGCAGGAGCTCAATCGCGAAGCAAATACCACGCTTTCAAAATCTACAGACCTCGTGATCAAGGAGGCAGGCCTGGCAATCAAAGCTGAAGTGGAGAAACTTCGCGAGCAGGTTCAGAATGTCGAGTAAAGTGAACGAACTGCAACTGGCTGGACCAGTTAACCATGCTACTCCAAGAGGCACACTGTTCGTAGTCAGTTCACCGTCTGGCGGCGGCAAGGGCACGATCATTCGACACGTGCTGGAAGTTGTGGAGAATCTTAGCTATTCTGTCTCCTACACGACTCGTGCGCCACGTCTGAATGAGGTCGATGGCCGCGAGTATTTCTTTATTAGTCGCGAGATTTTTAAAGAGATGGCAGCCGCGGGCGAGTTTCTTGAATGGGCCTGCGTACATGGAAATCTTTACGGCACGTCGAAGCAGCAGATCATTGAACAGACGGGAGCCGGAGCAGACATCATTCTCGAAGTCGATGTGCAGGGCGCAGCGAGCGTGCGCCAGTTGTTGATGGACTCGGTCAGCGCCTTTATCCTGCCGCCATCCTATGAAGTGCTGCGACAGAGATTAATAGCCAGGGGAACGGACTCCCCCGAAGAGCTGGAGGTGCGCCTGCGAAACGCGCCGGAGGAGTTGAAGCAGTATTCGGCTTTCGATTACGTGATCATTAACGACGAGATCGACAGGGCAGCGGGCCAGCTCGCGTCGATTATTTATGCCGAGCGTGCGCGCTGCATGCGACAGGAACCGCTGGTGCGCGAAGTTATTGAAAAATTCAAAACCAATTCAACATAGATTTATAGACTGAAGGAGCATCGAGAGTGCCTACACCGACAGACTTAGTTGACAGTGAAGTTGAAGGAAGTCACGGGCCGGAAGTTGATTCGAAGTACCGTCTGATAATCCTCGCCGCGAAGCGCAGCAAGCAGTTGCAGCGTGGCGCACAGCCCAGAATCGAGATCGATCCGCAGAAACATAAGCCGACGCGCATCGCGCTGGAAGAGGTGATGCGCGGCCGCGTGCATTTTGATATCAAGCCTGACGGAGAAAAGCCAGCCGAGTAACCACGGATAACACGGATTGTTTTAAGAGATCTGCGCTGATCCGAAAAGGATCCGTTTAATCGGTGGCTTACATCCCTTTGTAGTCTGGCCCGCCTCCGCCTTCAGGCGTGACCCAGTTGATGATCTGATATGGATCCATGATGTCGCACGTCTTGCAGTGCACACAGTTTGAAAAGTTTATCTGCAAACGGCGCCTTCCGTTCCCACCATCTTCAACCATTTCATAAACAGCCGCCGGACAGAACCGCTGGCACGGATTACCGAACTCCTCAGCACACCGCGTCGCACATACATTCGTATCGAGCACATGCAAATGGACCGGCTGATCTTCATCATGGCCCACCGCCGCATGATAGACGTCGGTGACTTTGTTGAAAGTTAACTTGCCGTCAAAGCGCAGATCCTTGTAGCGCTGTTCAAGACCGTCACCGCGATAACCGTACGAAGACAACTTCTTCATCTCTTCGTGGCCGGCAATTGCGTGATCGCGATCGAAGATGCCCCAGGCGCGTCCACCCGTTACGAACTGCAATCCGCTATTGACCAGCCCGAGCCAGCGGCCATGTTTGAAAGCAGCATGGAAATTTCTCACCTTGCGCAACTCTGGAATGATCCAGCTCTCGTTAACTGCCTGTTCGTAGCGTTGCAACTGTTTCGCGGAATAGTCGTCCGTGCGCAAAGCCTCGAAGATCGCTTCAGCCGCGAGCATGCCACTCTTGATTGCCGAATGAATTCCTTTGAGACGTTGCGAGTTCAAGAGACCTGCCGAGTCACCGACCAACAGCACTCCATCCGCATACATGCGCGGCATCGCAAAGTAACCGCCGGCTGCAATCGTCTTCGCGCCATAGCGAATCATCTTGCCGCCATCCAGCAGACGCGCAATGTATGGATGGGTCTTGTAGCGTTGAAACTCCGCGTGCGGATCGATCAGCGGATCTTTGTAATCGAGCCCGGTAACGTAGCCAAGATTTATGACACGATTCTGCATGCCGTAAATCCAACCGCCTCCGTACGTAGCGGAGTCAGAGGGAAAGCCAAGGGTGTGCGTGACGCGGCCGGTTGGATAACGATCGTCCGGCAACTCCCAGAGCTCTTTCACCCCGAGGCTGTAAACCTGCGGCTCGCGTCCTTCGTCGAGTCCCAAGCGCTCGACAAGCTGCTTCGTAAGCGATCCGCGTGGTCCTTCGCCGAGCACAGTGACCTTTGCGCGGAGATCGACTCCAGGTTCGTAGTTCGCTTTCGGTTTGCCTTCCCTGTCGATGCCTTTGTCGCCTGTGCGCACTCCGAGTACGCGATCGTTTTCGTCGTACAGCAGATCGGCGCCTGGAAATTCAGGAAAAATATTTACACCTGCTTCTTCACACTTTTCACCGAGCCATGCAGTCAAACGATTCAGCGAAACGATGTAGTAACCGTGATTCTTTAACGGTGGTGGAGTGATTGGCGAGCGCAGCGCGAGTTTCGGCGTGAGATAAAGAAAGTAATCCTCTTTCACAGGAGACTCGAGTGGCGCGCCCTGTTCTTCGAAATCGGGAATCAGTTCGCGCAGCGCTTTTGGATCCATCACCGCGCCGGAAAGAATGTGCGCGCCAACTGCCGCGCCTTTCTCGATAACGGCGATCTCGATATTGATGGAATTTTGATTTGCCAGTCGCGCTAGATGAAGGGCGCCGCTTAAATTAGCGGGACCCGCGCCTACAAATACAACATCAAAATCCAGAGTTTCACGTTCCATATCCACAGATTACACAGATTACAGCGATTGTTCCAACACGACTAATCTGTGTAATCTGTGGCTATGCCGAATCATCTTATTAACGAAACGAGTCCTTATCTCTTGCAGCACGCGCACAATCCCGTCGATTGGTATCCGTGGGGCGAAGAGGCGTTCGAGAAAGCACGAAGCGAGAACAAGCCGATCCTGCTCAGCATCGGTTATTCAGCGTGTCACTGGTGTCACGTCATGGCTCATGAGTCTTTCGAAAATGACGATATCGCGCAGTTGATGAACGAGCACTTCGTGAATATCAAAGTCGATCGTGAAGAACGGCCGGATCTGGACCAGATCTACATGAATGCCGTGCAAATGATGACTCACCATGGTGGCTGGCCCATGACCGTGTTTCTGACACCCGATGCAGTTCCGTTTTACGGCGGCACATACTTCCCACCACAGGATCGATACAACATTCCGGGCTTCCCGAGAGTGCTGATCGGCGTTGCCGATGCTTATCGCAAGCGACAAGACGACATACGCGACACCGGCACATCTCTTATCAATGAGCTCCGGCGTTTAAGTGAAACAGGCGGGGCGGATCACCTGATTGAGAAGGAGCTACTCGATGCTGCCTACGTTGGCATTGTCAGAAATTACGACTCAACCAACGGCGGCTTCGGTGGGGCGCCGAAGTTTCCGCCGGCAATGATGCTCGAGTTCCTGCTTCGCACATACGCTCGCACAGACAATCGCGATGCGCTCGAGATGGTGGGCTACACGTGCAGGAAGATGGCGAATGGCGGCATGTACGATCAGCTCGGCGGCGGGTTTCATCGTTACTCAACAGACGCCAAATGGCTCGTGCCTCACTTCGAAAAGATGCTCTACGACAATGCCCTGCTCGCGAGACTCTATCTGCACTATTTTCAGGTGAGCGAAGACCAGTCAGCGCGTGCGACCGTCGAGGGCATTCTCGATTACGTGCTGCGAGAGATGACTCATCCTGAAGGCGGTTTTTATTCGACTCAGGACGCCGACTCGGAAGGGCACGAAGGAAAATTTTTTGTCTGGGACATTCAGGAAATCCGAAATGCGCTCGGTGAAACGGCGGCTGCGCGGTTCTGTGATTATTACAACATCACTGAATCGGGTAACTTCGAAGGCAAGAACATTCCAAATGTCACGCGCTCACTTGAAGACGTCGCGGTCGCGCACAACCTTTCCGTTGCCGAGTTGCAAGCCTCGTTGAATGAGAGCAAACGGATCCTATTTGAGCTTCGCGAAAAACGAATCAAGCCGGATCGAGATGAAAAGATACTCACCGCATGGAATGGTCTCATGATGGCGAGTTTTGCGGAGGCAGGCGTAGTGCTGAACCGTCCCGATTACACGGATGCTGCGCGACGCAATGCTGAATTTGTGCTGTCGAGTCTGCGGCGCGATGGGAGTTTGCTCCGCACGTGGAAGGACGGGACGGCGAAATTCAACGCCTACCTGGAAGACTACGCTTTTCTTGCCGAAGGACTTTTGACGCTGTTTGAAACGACGGGCGAGTTTCGCTGGCTCAGGGAAGCGTTGGCGTTGACTGACCGCATGATTGAGGAGTTTTGGGACAGCGACGGCGGTGGCTTTTTCTTTACCGGCAAGAGTCACGAAAGCCTGATCGTGCGCTCGAAAGACTACCTCGATAACGCGACTCCATCTGGAAATTCTGTGGCAGCTCTTTTACTGCTGCGGCTCGCGGCGCTGACGGACCGCGAAAACTATCGGAATCTGGCGTCGGCTGTACTCCGTGAGATTGGCGATCAAGCGCGCCGCTACCCGTCTGGCTTTGGATACGCGCTGTCAGCCGCGGATTTCTTGCTTTCGACGCCGAAGGAAGTGGCGATTGTAGGAAAGGATCAGGCTGACATCGCGCCCTTGTTGGCCGAAACGTGGCGGAAATACATGCCCAACAAGGCCGTCGCACCCGCATTTGGGGATTATGCCGAGGCCGCCGAGGTCACGCCTTTGCTGGCCAATCGCCCGCTGATAAACGGCCTCGCGACTGCATACGTTTGCGAACACTTCACCTGCAAACAGCCGGTGACGGAACCCTCTGACTTGCAGGAACAGCTACAAGCATAGACATCACGACGGGCGGCCACGGAGGGTCGCCCCTACAGTTGCTTGCCGAGAATTTAGTTCCTCTGGCCGAACTGTAGGGGCGGCCCTCCGTGGCCGCCCGTCTTCCTCTTGGTACGCTAACGATCTTGACCGTCATGTCCCGAAAAAGTTAAACTCCTCAGGTGCCAAACAGTGTTGGCACCTTACCAAACCCGTAAATCACCAACCCAAGGACCGCGCCCGGCATGCTGAAAAACAACTGGAGGAGCACCGCTCTCATGGCAGGTATCTCTGTTGTGAGTGCCATTCTGCTTTTGTCGGCG
>DASUYO010000379.1:0-6334 GCA_036377375.1 Pyrinomonadaceae bacterium | reverse complement strand
TGGACGACGGGCGGCCACAGAGGGCCGCCCCTACAGTTGAATTCTAGTTAATACACTCCTTCGACAACGCTTGCCTGAAAACGGGAGAAGGGACGGACGTTGCGGACGCCGTCCCAGGGATACATATCGCATGGTGGCTCGCGCTCGGCCTCGTCACGTTCAAGAAAGCGCGGCATGAAGAATTCCTTCGTCAATGTCGTTAAGCGAACGCGGCCAGTCTCGCCGTATTCCACCACGCGATCGGGTTGATCCGGATCGACAACTTCAATCATCGCACGCGGTCTCGGCGGATAATAAATAATGGCATAGTTGTCTTCCGGCTGACGCGGCTTATGCACAGCAAGTCCCATCAACGTATTGCCGTATGTCGGCGCGAAGTAAGCACCTTCGAGCAACTCTTCGACAGCAAAACGATGAAATTGCGGCGTCATTTCAGTGCCACCGCAAAAGACACCGGTAATTCCGATCTTCTTCAGCGACACCTTTTCGCAAAGCGCTTCGAGCAGCTTCGGTGTCGTAAACAGGCAGTGAATGTTGTCGTGCGCACGCAGTAACGTCAGGCCCTGCTCGACAACGTGTTGCTTGTACTGTTCAGCCATTTTCGGCTGGCCCATCTTGATCAGTTTGATGACCCAACGCGGATCGAGATCGATCATGAAACAGATCCCACCACGATGCTGGGCCAAATGCTCGACAGCCAATCGCAAACGGCGTGGCCCCGTTGGTCCAAGTGATAGCCAGTCAGCGCCGTGCGGAAAAAACTCTTCCGGCAAAGTGACGCTGAAGGCTTCGTAGTCGATGCGAAAGTCTTCGATGTTAATGCGAGATTTCGGAACGCCCGTGCTGCCGCCTGTTTCAAACGTGTAAACAGGTCGCCCAGCATAGCCTTTCGGAACCCAGCGCCGTACTGGACCACCGCGCAACCACTCGTCCTGGAAAAATCCAAAGCGCGACAGATCTTCGTAAGTTTGAATCTCTTTGCGCGGATCCCATGAGAGGCTCTTTGCAAAGTCCAACCAGAAAGGACAACCCGTCTCCGGATCGAAGTGCCAGGCCACAACTTCACGAACCCAGGCGTCTAAATCGTTTTTAGCCACGGATAACACGGATTAGGGAATTGTTTTTTCCGTTTCTCTTATCAGATCGGCAAAGCGTGGATCGCTGCGCAGTTTCGCAAGGTGCGGATCGACACGCACAAACGTGAAACCAACTGCATGCTCGCGCTCCGCCTGGGCCAGCCAGCGAAACGCGTTATCAAAGTCGCCCAGCCACGTGTAGATGATTGCGATCTCGTAAGCAGTCACCCAATTCTGATGACGCTTGGCAATGATCTCTTCGAGAATCGCGCGCGCTTCATCTTTCTTGCCGATCGCAGCCAGCACGTGAGCGCGTTTCGCGTGCGTCGTCGGCGTGTCGCCGGCGAAACTTCGCTCCTGCTCAAACGCAGCCATCGCTTCGTTGTGCATGCCTTTCAGCTCGTACGCCCAACGCAGAATCGTGTGTGCTGCCACCGCGCCCGCATCGAGCTCGAGTGCCTTCCGCGCCTGGGCCACTGCCTCATTAAACTTGCCCGCCAGAAACAATACGTTGGCGACTGCCGTCGCGATCACTGCGGATTGCGGTGAGATCTGTCGCGCTCGCTCAATCTCGGCGTAAGCCTCATCATGCCGTCCCATCGCGGACAGACTGTACGCGTACCAGCGATGTGCAACCTGGTTGCTCGGTTTGAGTTGAATCGCCTTACGCAGCTCACGCTCCGCATCGATCCAATCACGATCGTAGTGAAGCCTGACAAAACCCAGTGAAGCATGCGCCTCGGGCAGGTTTGGATCAGCGTCAACCGCGCGCAAGGCCGATTCTTTTGCACGCTCCCATGCGCCCGGCGGTGGCGGCTCGACGTACCAGTTCAACAGTGCATAGCAATCAGCCAGCTCGGCATGCGCAATCGCATACTCAGGATCGAGCTCAACTGCACGCTCCAGACGTTCGATTGCCTGCCGCAAGCCTTCTGCTGTTCGTCTCGTCGAGTAGTAGCGTCCCGCGGTGTAGAGCTGGCGCGCTTCTTCGTTCTCACCCGCCTGAGTTTCGGCAGCAGGCATTATTATCTGCCTCGTTATGGGAGGGATGTGCGGACTGTGCTTACGTCGCTTCTCAGTTCCCGCTGCGGCTGCTTTCTTCGCTTTCTTGCGATAGATCGCCGGATGGCGCAGGTCGCGAAGTATTCCTTCGAAAGCCGGCTCACCACGCATCGGATCCCACTGCGGCTCGACACCAAGCCACACGACCCAGGCGTCCCTGATCGCGTACGCCTCACGCAGCAATTCCAACGCGCGCTCGCGCTCGCCCAGGTGCAGGTGAATTAACGAAAGGTGATAAGGCGAGACGAAACCGTGGACCGACAGTTGGGCCAGACGGTCCAACACGCCACGCGCATCCTGCTGTCTGCCGGCTGCCGCGTAAGCAGCGCCGAGCGCAGCAATGTAGAACGTGCCGCCACCCGAAAGATCCAGAGCCTTTTCAGCAGCTTTGACCGCTTCGTCTACTTCGCCGGTGTGTCTTAACGACCAGGATAGAGTAACGAGTCCATACGGAAACTCCGGCACTGACTCGAGCATGCCGCGATAAGTCGCGATCGACTCATCAAATCGCCGCGCCTGGTAATAACACCAGCCGAGTGCCTGGAGCACGCTTGGCGAAATCGGATCGAGTTCACGCGTCCGCAGCATCTGCTCGACGCCTTCATCAAAACGTCCTTCCATCATCAGATGAAACGCGTACCAGTGATGGGCGGTGGCGTAGTTCGGATTGATCTCGATGGCGCGGCGGTGTTGTCCTTCTGCGACGGCCCAGTCGAAGTCATGACAAACAGTTGCGAAGCCGAGCGCGCTGTAGGCTTCGGCGGATGTCGAATCCAGCTCGACTGCTTTAGCAGCGTTCTGTTTTGCGGCTGCTGACGTTTCGACGAATGGACGAATGCCGAAGACGCCGAGCCAGTTGTAGTAATCGGCGATGCCTGTGTAGGCGAGCGCGTAATCGGGATCGAGCTTGATGGCCTTCTTGTAACATTCAAGAGCCTTCGCCAGACCGACTTCCGTGTAAGAGCTCCAGTAGTAACGGCCGCGCAGGTAAGCTTCGAAAGCTTCCGAGCTGTCAGTGCCGCGTTTTGACAACTGCCGCTTTTCATCGCCCGTTAGCTGCGGCAACAAAGCTGACGCGACTTTTTCCGAGATCGAGTCTTCGATCTGAAGAACGTCTGTCGAGTCTTCATCGAAGTGTTCGGCCCAGCGTGTTACGCCTTCAGTGATGCTGAGCAGTTGCGCAGTCACGCGAATGCGATTGCCAACACGACGCAAGGTGCCGTCGATAATGTAGTCAATACCGAGGTCACGTCCGGCGATTAGCGGATCGATTGCGGCGCCGCGATAACGCAACACACTGCTCGTCGGTCGCACGACGAGACGCTGCACGTTACTCAGACGAGTAATCAGCGCGTCAGTCAATCCGATACCGAGATACTCGTCACCAGTGTTTTCTCCTGCAGGACCAAGCACTCTGAACGGCAGCACTGCGATCGATTCCTGGTCTGCGCGCAACTGTCCGGCAAGCGCCGGCAGTGCAGCAAGGCGATGGTCCAGCTTGTGCAGTAGATCATTGAATCGGGGATGACCGTGAAGTGGATCCAACTCGGGATCCACACCCATCCAAAGCACTTTTGCGTCACCTGTTTCGTACGCCCTTTCCAGCAGGTCAAGGGCTTCTTCGGGTCGATCGAGTGCGCAGGTGACGAGTGCCAAATGATACGGAGCAACATAACGGCGCTCGGCGAGCAGGTTCATCTCATTCAGTGTGGTCTGCGCGGCCGCGAGATTTCCGCCGGCCGCGTAGGCACAGCCGAGCCGTGCGAGCGCGTGAGAAGATTTGCCCATCAACTCGACACAGCGTTCCGCGGCTTCGATCGCTTCGGCGTGACGGCCGAGCGCACTCAAAACGAAACTCGATCCATAAAGCATCATCAAATTTCGTGGCTCGTTCTCGAGCGTCGCACTCGCAAAGCGATATGCTTCGTCAAATCGTCGCGCGTGATACGAACACCAGACGACACTGAAGCGCGAAATGATCGCCAGTGGATCGAGGTCGCGACCAGTGTGTGCCTCGCGGAGCGCTTCACTGAAGCGACCTTCCATTGCGAGCTGGAGCGAATACAAGGTGCGCGCGGGCGGGTAGTTTGGATCGAGCTCGATAGCACGAATCAGGTGGTGCTCAGCACTGCCCCAGGCGAAGTCGCGACAAAGTATCGCCTGGCCCAATGCTGTGTGTGCCTCGGCAAGGTTTGGATCGAGGTCCGCGGCGGTTGAAGCCGCTTCATAGGCTGCCGCCGAGCACTCCGCAAACGGCATCACACTGAACACGCCAAGCCAGTTGTGATAGCTTGCAACTCCCGCATACGCCAGCGCGTAATTCGGATCGAGCGCGATCGCCTGCTGGTAACAGACAATCGCCCGCGCGAATCCTTCTTCTGTAAACGTGTTCCAGTAAAAGCGTCCGCGCAGGTAGGCTTCGTGCGCCTGTGGATTGTCAGTGCCGCGTTTGGCAAGTCGCAGGCGCTGGTCCACTGTTAGATGTGGAACGATCGCTTCGGCGACGTGCGAAGAGATGATGTCTTCAAGATTGAGAACGTCAGTAAACTGTTCGTCGAATTGTCCAGCCCACGCGGTCGTCTCATCGCGAACGTCGAGCAACTGAATCGTGACGCGAATGCGTTCGGCGGAGCGCCTGATTCGGCCGTCCAATACAAATGCGACGCCGAGCTCGCGACCGGCGCGCAACGGATCGGCATCGGCTCCGTAGCGCAACACGCTGCTCGTTGGTCTAACTGCAAAACTGCGAATCGCGCTGAGTCGCGTGATGAGAGCATCCGCCAGACCTGTTCCGAGATAATCCTGACCAGTCTCAGGACGATCTATGTCCAGCACTTTCATCGGCAACACAGCCAGCGAATTTTCACCGGAGGCATCCGGCCGCAGCGCGACGGCTGCATATGGCGGATCCGGCAAATCCGAGATTGGACGGCCCTCGAGATAACGCGTGATGTCGTCGCGCAAGTCTGCGGCAGTCTGATATCTCCACTCCGGCTCCTTGCGCAAAGCCTGCATCACGATGTTATCCAGATCGCCGACAAGCGCGCGGCGCAGCGATTCGAGAGTCCCGCCGCGCGTCGTGTAAAGCTTTTGCAGAGTCGTCGATTCGTCGCCGGCATAAAGACTCGGCACCAGATCTTCGGTGCGGGTAATGATGATGCTCGGTGGTGCCGGAGCTTCCTCGCAGATAACGCGCGCAATCTCGTGTGGTGCTCGATTAACCAGACGATACGGCCGGTGACCAGTCAGCAGCTCGTAGAGCAGCACACCGAGTGAATAGACGTCGGTGGAGGGCGTAGTCGGCGCACCCTGCACTTGTTCCGGTGATGCGTATTCGGGTGTCATCAAACGCATTGCCGTCGCGGTTGGATCGTGTGTGATGTCGCCCGCGATCTGCGGATTGAGCAACTTGGCGATGCCGAAGTCGAGTAGCTTCGGTATGCCGTCTGACGTGACGAGCACGTTTGAAGGTTTGATATCGCGGTGCACGACCTGCTTCTGGTGTGCGTAATGGACAGCGTCGCAGATCGCGCGGAAAAGTTTCAGCCGCTCGCTGATGTTGAGTTTGTTGCTGTCGCAGTAACTGTAGAGCGGCTGGCCTTCAATGAACTCCATCACGAAGTAGGGAAGTCCATCTTCGGTGGTGCCGCCATCAAGCAGACCGGCGATGTGTGGATGGTCTAAGGCGGCAAGTATCTGTCGCTCTTTGCGGAAGCGGCGCAGGATGAAGTCTGTGTCCATCCCGCGTTTGACCAGCTTGATTGCAGCTCGCTTGTTGAACTCATTATCGGCGCGCGATGCTTCGTAGACGGCTCCCATGCCGCCGCGCCCGACCTCTCGCTCGATCCGATAGGAGCCCAGGCGGCGCCCAATCATCGGATCTTTATCTTCCACGAACGACTCGAGCGCACTCATCTCAGTGTTGCCGTAGACAGGCGCGTCCAGTAGTTCTCCGGCACTGTCATATTGAGAGAGCAGCGACTCGACATCGCGCCTAAGGTCGGTGTCTGCCGCGCACACGTCTGACACGTAGCGCGGTCGATCTTCGGGAGAAAGATCGAGCGCTGTCTGAAAGATTTCTTCAACCTGTCGCCAGCGTTCCGGGGTCATATCAGAACTACACGCGGTATTCGGCAATCAACTGTAGGGGCGGCCCTCCGTGACCGCCCGACGCGCCCAACCCGAACCGCGGGCGG
>DASUYO010000378.1:0-5330 GCA_036377375.1 Pyrinomonadaceae bacterium | reverse complement strand
CGAGCTGCGCAGACTATTGGCGATCGCTTCCGCATTCGAGGAAGTGCGCAGAGCGAGTACGAGATAATTGGGAGGAGCTTGCGTCATGGGTAGAAACGCTTCAAAGCGTGTGTATGGTTCGCCCAGGCTGCCGGGAAATGCCAGGTCATTCACTACGCCGACCACTTCCGAATATTCCTTCTTTGGACCAGTACTACTGATACGCTTTCCAATCGGGCTCTCGTTGGGCCAGAAGGTACGTGCGGTCGTTTCATTTATGATAACGACGTTGGGATGATCGGCCGTATCCGCGGCGTTGAAGCTACGGCCCTGCTGCAAACGAGCACCCAACGTTTCGAAATAGTCGCTACTTACCGATTCGAAAAACATCTCAGGATACTTGTCCGGTGGAGGCTCGGGTCGACCCTCAACCAAAAATGAACTGCTGCTGTTGAACCCAAACACCGGATGCGAACTTGCAATCGCAGCGTGCTGCACACCAGGCAGCGCGCGCAGACGATTTTCCAATTCCGTCAGAAAAACAACCCGTTGTTTGTCGTCTTTGTATTTCTCCCCGCGAAGACTCATCCCTGCTATCACCAGCCCATCAACTCGCCAGCCGGGATCTGCATTGATGAACCGCTGCAAGCCACGCAGGAACAATCCCGCGGCCGCGAGCAATACCATCGCAAATGCAACTTCACCGACGATGAGCGTGTGTCGCAAGCGGTGTTGAGATCGTCCTGCGGTGGATCCGCGTGAGTTCTCGCGCAGTGCCAGGTTCACATCCGCTCGCGATGCTAACCATGCGGGAACTGTCCCGAATAAAACTCCCGTCAACAGCGAGCACAGCAGAGCAAAGCCAAACACTTTGTAATCGAGTTGCACATGTGCTCCCGGCAAATCGGTGAACAGCCGAGCACTGATGAAGCGAACGGCTCCAAGCGCAATCACCAGACTTATCGCTCCGCCGAATAGCGCGACCAGAATGCTCTCGGTGAACGAATGTCGCAGTAGTCGCCAACGACCCGCACCGAGTGCGGCGCGAACAGCGAGTTCGCGCGAGCGCGCCGCAGTGCGAACGAGCTGAAGGTTCGCGAGGTTTGCACACGCGATCAGCAACACAAAACCTGCAAGTCCGAATGTGAACCACATGACAGTTCTGCCGATACTGTCAGACATAGATCGCTGAAGCGGCTCGAGTCGCACGCTCTCGCCTTCATTCGACGAGTTCTGCTTGCCGATGTTGGCGGCCAGAGCAACCATACTTTGCTCTGCCTGCTTGATCGAGACGCCTGGCTTGAGTCGACCAAACTCAGATAGATAGTTGGTGTTGCGATTCGTTTTTCCTTCGGGAGTAAACGCCAGTGGTTGCCAGATGTCGATTGGGCCCCACAGGATCGGATGTTCGAAGCCGGGCGGCATCACGCCGACTATCTCCACTGTTTTTCCGTCGAGCTGAATTCTTCGTCCGACGACATTTGGATCGCTTCCGAAACGGCGCGTCCAAAACCGATCGCTCAGGATGATCACGTTATCAGCGCCAGGCTGGAATTCTTCGGGTTTGAATACACGGCCGTGCGCTGCTGGAACTTCCAACATTGGAAAGAAATCGGCAGTGGCCGCGAGGCTGAGCAGACGTTCCGCGGTTTGCCCGGATTCGGTGAGGTTACGGCTGACGAAGTTGTAAGCAGCCATCTTTTCAAAAACCGTATTCTGGTCGTGCTGGTCGAAGAAATTCCCCGCTGAATGGGGCCAACTTTGAGAGTGTGGCGACGTGCGCCAGACTCGTATCAATCGTTCCGACTGCGGATATGGCAGCGAGCCAAATAGAAACGTATTCAGCACGCTGAACATTGCTGTATTGATGCCGATCCCCAGTGCCAGCGTCAGCGCCGAAACGAGGGTAAAACCCTTATGCTTCAGCAGCATGCGCACGCTGTAGCGCACGTCCTGTGACACGCTCGTCATACCTTTTCTCCATTCGTCAGTCGACTCACTGAGAGAACACCTTTAGGACAACGATTGTGACAGCAAATTGCGGTAACCGGCTTTGCACGAAAGTCAGAAAACTGACTTGGACAGAGTCAGTACCACCTGCGATAGTGGGTGGGTCAAAGTAGAAGCGTCCGACTTGTTAATGTTTTTGGATCCTGATCGTTTACCCACCCGCTATCGCGGGTGGTACTGACTGTAGCCAAGCACATATACCGACTTTTCGTGCAAAGCCGCCGTAACCGGCACTAACCCGCTGCAAAACACGTCTCAAAAAAGGTGAATCAAAAAGCGCGGTCGCGGTGTTATCTCAGCAGGGGAATATAAACTGAAGCCGGCGAGTTAAGAAAAGTGGAACCTATGCGTTAACAAAGTGGAATACCTGTAGCGTCTTCTTAACTGATTAACGGAGTGAGGGCATCATGCTGAAGATACACGCTAAAAAATTGGACGATGTCGAGGTTCTTTGCCTCGAAGGCAGGATCGTAAACGGCGACACAGAAGCGCTACGCACCGCCACGCACTTACCGTCCAACACCAGCAAAATCATTCTTGATCTGTCAAACGTAACGACCATTGATGCCCACGGTCTTGGTGTGTTGTTACAACTGCGTGCGCAGGCTCTCGCAAGCGGAGTTCACTTCGAATTAATTAATGTGAATCAACCTTTGTCCAGAGTATTCGAGATTACACGACTGAATACGGTCTTCGAGATCAACCCCAGTATTGAATTCCTTCCTAAGCTCCCGTGTGCGCCACGATTGCTCTGGGCTGCATAGTTCCGGCCTCAACAAACCAACATTAAATGAGCCACGGATTGCGTGTAAATCCGTGGCTCATTTGCAAACTTACTGTTTCTTACTAGCGGCTTGAGTGTCCTTTACTTTGGCGTGGGCGCGTTCGTAATTGGCCTTGTAGATCGCAAAGTTCGGATCGCTGTTTTGCTCACCAAGAATCCGCGCCTTATCATAAAGGGGTTCCGCTAGATCGATTTTGCCGCCTCGTTCATATGCTTCAGCAAGACTGTCATAAACATTCGCCGACGCTGGATAGCGATCAACGTTCGTCTTGAATACTGCAATCGCTTCGTCCGATTTGCCCTCGAAGAGAAGCTGGTAACCTATCTGATTGATGAGATTCTCCGGCACCGGAATGGAATAGCCGAATTTCTCACTAAGTTTCTTGTAATGCGCTTCAGCACCCTGCAAGCCGCCGCTCACCGCGCCACTCTGGGGATCGCGGGGAGCCTGCCAACCTTCATAAATCTTTCGCAATCCATAATAATGACTGCGAAGCACCACTGACCCATGGTCTTCGTCAGCCATGCGCTCAGCTTGCCAGTCGAAACCCTTGATGTTCGTTTTCGAAAGCAGGTCTTTAAAACGATCGAAGCTCTCTCCAATTGCGCCCGGCTCATTACCTATTGACGCAAACAGCGTCACTTTCATTTCCTTCTGATTCTTCAAGAAGTCTTCTGCGCGTTTCAACTCTTCACCGTTCTCCCATTGCAACGAGGGACTAACTGCAACGTAAGAATTGAAAAGCCCAGGTTTACTAATCATCGCGTGGATTGCGAATAGACCACCGAGCGAATGTCCCGCGAGAATGCGATACGGCTGAACTCGATATTCCTTCTCAATCTGAGGAATGAGCTCAGTCTCAAAGAATTTCAAAAAGTTATCTGCACCGCCACTGGTTGGGAATTGCAGCTCGCCGGCAGCGTTCTTGTTGGTCGACTTCACCGGCGTTAGATCCCGAGTTCGGTCAGTGTTCGTGACGCCCACAACAATCAGGTCTGAGATACGACCGTTTCGCGTAAGGAACTCAACGGTACTCGCCGTGTGGCCCATGTGAGCGTCGCCGTCGGTCATGTAGAGTACCGGATAACTTACCTTGTTCGTTTCATATCCCACTGGCGTGCGTACTAACACAATCCTATCTTCGCCCAGAACTGCTGACTTGAGTGTCAGTTTTTGCACTGTGCCTGTGGTGCCAGGTTGTGCGATTGCCGCAGATGCGATTGTTAAGAGAATGGCAAAGCCAAACAGCAAACGAATTGATAGACGATTAGTCATAGCTTGAGCTCCAAAAAGTAGTTCGATTCTGCCGATGCTGCGGCAACACAGTTGGGGAGGCGCAAATGTTAATAGATTCGTCCATTTCGTCCAATGCTGCTGGGACGAAACGGAAAATAATAGTGATCAGCTGTCAATTCCGCAGCTTCAACGGGCCGCGGTGATGGCGTGAGGCTTTCATTTGTGCTTTTTTGTCGCTATTTACTCGATTCGGAGTGGCGCCTTATTACTAACCTTGCCGCGAACTGTAACCGTGACGTTGAGGTCGCCCACACCAGCGAGTGCATCAGGCACGCGAACAGTCACCTGCGACATCCAGCTTAAGTTTTTTACTCGAGCTGTTCCCTCTACAGGTAAGTCGAAGAAATGCTGCTGTGTGTCCTCAGCCTGCACCGTTACAAGCGCCACATCAGCCGGATCGAGCAAGACGCCCACGAGGTAGAAGGTAATTCTCGTGTGACCGTCAATAGAGAAATTGTGCGAGGAGAGAACGTGGAAAGATTCACTCACTGTGGTCACCGAATCCAGAGCGACTCCACGTCCAGTGTCGGTCGTGAGGAGCAACTGCGGAACGGATGGTTCATTTCCAACGCGCGCCTGACCGTAAGAGAGATTGTCAACAACTGCTGAGGCGGTCGGCTCCGGGAAATCAAACGAGATTATCAAACTCTGGATCGGCTGATCGGAGACGAAGCCGACGAAAGTTGAAGTATCGCCCTGGTTCATCGTGACGCTCTCGCCCGTGGAGATTGAAAGAATCATCGGCGTGCTGAACTGATCGCACCCGACGGCGGTCGTACCGGGTGGAAGGAAAATCGTGAGGCGCGTGAACTCACCCACTGTCTCTCCCACCAGCATTTTGTTTCCTTTGTCAGTAACGATGTAGGGCGACCGATTAGCATTTCGGAAAAAAACCCCATCAACGTCGAAAACCGGATCGACGGGCTGGACCGATTCAAAATCAATGGTACGGAGATTCTGCGAGGCAGCGTTAAAGGCGGCGCGATCGCGGAACACTGCCGCATTCGCGTGACTCAAGGCGCCGCAGATCAGAACAATAATGGCGAAACATCCGAAGAGTCTGACGACGGAAGTTAACATGGGAGGCCTCCGAGGTTTGGCACAGTTTACGCTGGATGGGCGTTTTGTCCAACAATTTTATGTATGTCTCTTTGAAGTACGCGGGCGGCCACGGAGGGCCGCCCCTACAGTTGTAGTCACCACGCTACTTCAAGGGAGGCGCTTGATCACCAGCAACTGTGGGGGCGGCCCTCCGTGGCC
>DASUYO010000377.1:0-7867 GCA_036377375.1 Pyrinomonadaceae bacterium | reverse complement strand
ATCACGGTGCTTGATGTCACAGAACAGGTTCAAATCAAAAAGCGACTGGCGGCAGTTCAGCACGAGCATGCTGAACTCGTTGGCGAGCTTAGTGCGGCAAACAAACGCTTCGGTGCCATGAACAAAGAGCTCCAGGATGCCAACGAGGAACTTCAGGCCGCCAATGAAGAGCTGATGCTGACTCAGGAAGAATTGCAGGCGACTAACGAAGAGTTTGAAGCCACTAATGAAGAGTTGCAGGCAACGAATGAGGAGCTCGAAACAAACAACGAAGAACTTCAGGCGACCAACGAGGAACTGCAAACTACTAACGACGAACTAACTGCGCGCACCGTCGAATTGCAGGAACTGACCAAGCAGCACCGCGTGGAGCAATTGCAACTCGCATCGTTGCTGGAAAGATTTCCTCATTACATCATGGTATTGACTGCTGAAGACTTTACGATTCAGGCGATTAATCCTGCTTATAAACAACTACTCGGTAAGCGTGATGTCCGTGGTTTGCCGATGACCGAGGTCTTTACCGGCAAGCAGGTTGACAACTTGATGAAGACTCTGAAAACGGCCGTTCGCGAATCACAGACGATTAACACGGGTCCCATTCAGGCGAGTGTCGACGAAGAACAGCAACCCGACGACGTTCGGTTTATCCACACAGTCGTGCCCATCAACGACGCGAGTGGAGCGAGTGTTACACGTCTGTTTGTCTATAGTGAAAAGGTTGAGTGATCAACGGCCGTCCGGGAGGTAAATCCCGACTCAGATTTCATGATGTTGTAACACTCACATACCGTCCGCTCCAGCACTGCCCGATCGGTGATATGTAATTGTCCGCGGCGATATTCAATCGCCTTCATTGCCTGGAGCATTCCCGCCGCAACTGTGATGCCCGCACGTCGAGCGCCGATCCTTGAGGCGATCATCTCTTGCGTGAGGCTGAGGTTACTATTGCCCACGCGATCATGAAGCATCAGCAACCAGCAGCAAAGCCGTTCCATGATCGTGTGCCGGGTATTGCAAACACAGCGCTGCGACACCTGCGTAATCAATAGCCGGTAACACTTGAGTAACGCTTTAAGAGCGGTTTCGTTATGTAGTAACAGCTTGTCTAAAAACCTCGAGTCAAGCTGGACAGCATTACCACCAACGGTAATCCAAATCCACTGCCTTGAGCGGCCACTGCCGAGAATTGAAGATACGCCGACAACGCTCTCGCAACCCGTCATTGACGTTTCAATGGTGGTCCCGTCTTCCATAATTGCAAGTCCTGAAGCGACGCAATCGAGCGGAAAGTACAGGGAGTCGATGTGGTCGCCTTGTTCGTAGAGGACCTGATTTACCGTTAATGAAACTACTCTTAACTCTGGAAGGAGATCAATTGAAATGCTGGGCACCGTGAAAAGCTGCCTGAGCAACTCGTTCCTGGAAACGACACTCGATGTGAGCCGGTCGTTCCTCTCAGTCAAATGTGTATGAAGAGTGGTAGTCATTCCCAAACCCTCCAATCAGCACTAGAGACCCGGGCGAAAACAAGCGAGGGGGAACCGAAAGAACGTTAGGGTACAAAAGGATTCTACGCTCATTGTGCGTCCTCGTACAGCGTGAAACTGACATAGTGAACATGTTTTAACGCTTTATGCATTACTCAGGCATTCCCTGACATAACATTGTTCGTAAACGTACTGACAGTGAACACTTACAGGACTAAAGTCCCGCTACACAACAAGCAGGGTAGCCGTGTCGGCATATCCTTCCCGACTGACCTTGAGAAATGTATGTCGGCACGGTTTTTTCGTTGCTGTTTTTATTACTACGCCAATAACTAATCCCGTCTGACAAGAAGCGAATTTTGTCATAGCGAGTGAAGGCTATGAAAACTAAAAATACCCCACGTGTCCTTTACATTGAGGATCATGAAGATACTCGCGAGCTCGTGACGCTCGTGCTTGAACAGAAAAGCTATGAGGTGGTGACCGGCGCGACCATCAACAGCGGAGTGGCTCTGGCGCGATCGCAACACTTCGATCTTTATCTCCTCGATTCGTGGCTGCCCGATGGATCAGGATTGGATCTCTGCCGTCAGATACGTGAGTTCGACAACGTGACGCCGATTCTATTTTATTCTGCGGCAGCGTACGAAGTAGATCGAGCGGAAGCAATTAGATCAGGGGCCCAGGCGTACCTTGTTAAGCCCAGTCATCCGTCAGAGCTCAGCAATCTGGTCACCTCGCTTCTCGAAAGCCATGCCCGCTTACACCGCGTTGCCGTCTAACTTTTAGCCGCGGACTCCGCGGAGTTGATCTGTGCGATCTGTGGATAAGGCCAGATACTCCACAATAGAAGTCCTGAAAGCCACAAGACAATCAGCGTAACAATCGTGAGTACGAGCCAGAACGTCCAGTAAGAGTGGAACGTTTGCTCCCATCCGGTTTGTATTGCGTGCGCGAGATTCACATTTAACTCAGCAGGAGTGATGAGACGTGAAGCGAGTTGGACCATCAAGTACCAACCGAACGCCCAGCGCCACGCCGTTCGATCCATCCGAACCTGACTGAGCGCGATCAATGCGACTGCAAGTCCGCCGACGTGTGCGAGTGTTGAAGTGAAAAACACGCCCCACGCCAGCACGACGTAAAGTATCCAGATCAACAATCCCGGAATCATCCAGATTGCTGAAAGCCTGATGACGATCGGCTTCTCGAGAAACAATCCCATCGCGAGCAGTAAGTTTCCGATGTTGCACATCCAGAGCATGTGCCCGAGCTGGTTGATTTTCCAGTAATGTACTCCCTGAGCAAGGAAGAAGATTAGAGGGAGTATGCCGAGAAGCCGGAGTTTTGTGCATGGGGAAAGATTCATCAGCGAACTTAGAATAACAGCTATTCGGAAAAAACACTGCGGGCGCTTTCGCGTTCCGGCGGCTTTGTGGTAAGAATCAGCCGCAGAGTATTTCGTGTTTTTTATGAGCTCTCTGGAAGACCTCCTCAGAAAATCGATCCCAGAACTGAGTGATCTGTTTGTGCGGCGTCATCGGCCGGTACCTAAAGGTTTACTTGAAGCTCTCGAAGTCGATCGGCGCCAGGGTGCACACCAACTCGCAAAACGCATTCGCGAACGTTACCGCGAGAATCGCTCCGAAGGCCAGCGTCTCCATTTCCTGTTGCGGTTCGAGATTGAGCTGTGGTCACAAGGCTACGGAATGGTAGCGGGCGTCGACGAAGCCGGCATGGCGCCGCTCGCAGGACCTGTCGTAGCGGGCGCAGTGATACTGCCGCAGAACTACAAGCTTCGCGGTCTTAATGACTCGAAGAAGATCCTCGATCCTGAGAAACGAGATGAGCTCGCGAAACAGATCAAAGAGGATGCGCTCTGCTGGTCAGCAGGAATTGCAGAAGTCGAAGAGATCGATAAGATCAACATCTATCACGCAGGGCTGCTGGCGATGCAGCGCGCGGTGCAGGGGTTGAGCTCACAGCCTGACTTCATTCTTGTCGATGCGCGAAAGATTCCAAACTGCCAGACTCCTCAACGCGGCATCATACGCGGCGATGCACTCTCCGCGAGCATCGCGGCCGCGTCGATCATCGCGAAGACAACGCGCGATGCACTCATGCGGGAGTTGGACCAGCAGTATTCCGGTTACGGGCTTGCGACGCACAAAGGTTATCCGACGCCGGAGCATTGCCGCGTGCTCAAGACTCTCGGCGCGTTGCCGATTCATCGTCGCAGCTTCGCACGCGTCAGAGAAGCGCTGGGCCTTGATCCAATCCAGACCGAGCTCTTCGCGGCCGAGGAAGAGATTGCGCAGGAGCTGGTCCAGGAAATGGTAGACGCGGGCGGCCACGGAGGGCCGCCCCTACAGTTGTAGTCCACCACGCACGCTCATCTGACGCGCTTGGTGAGCAACAACTGTCTGTTTTGTATAATCGATAAGAAACTTCACTTTTCCACCACACTTAAAGAATCACTTTAGCGTTTACTTACGCCATGGCTTCACTGACCGAGTACAAAAAGAAGCGGAAGTTTGATAAGACGCCTGAGCCTGGGCCAGAGAAAAAGCGCACGCGCAGTGGCCGTTTGTACGTCATCCAAAAGCATCGCGCAACGCAACTGCACTATGACTTCCGTCTCGAAGTCGACGGCGTGCTGAAGTCCTGGGCCGTGCCGAAAGGACCATCACTCGATCCAAAGGTGAAGCGACTCGCGATGCAGGTTGAAGATCATCCGGTGGATTATGCAAAGTTTGAAGGAGTGATTCCGGAAGGCGAGTATGGTGGCGGCACTGTGATGGTCTGGGATTACGGAACGTACAAACCGGAAGAAACGAAGGACGTGGAAGCCTCACTGCGCAAAGGCGAGCTTAAGTTCACGCTTGAAGGCGAGAAGTTAAAAGGCTCGTGGGTGCTGGTGCGAACGCGCGGTGGGCGACAATGGCTGTTGATTAAGCATCGCGATTACTACACGATGGAAGAAGACGTGACGGAGATTGCGCCCGTTTCGATTCTCACGCGCCGCTCGCTTGCGGAGATTGCGGAAGATGAAGGTGGGAATGTCGCGAAAGCGGCGACGGGTGATCCGAAGAAGATCCCGCGACGCACTGGCGTGAAGCGCCGCAAGAAGGGCGCGCGAGCAAAAGTGTGGCACAGCAACAGGACCAGCTAAGCCGCAAAAAAGCACAAAAGAAGATTAGCCACAAAAAGGCACAAAAGGCACAAAAAGAAAATTAGACAAAGAAAATTAGAGAAGGCTGCGGTAGGAGAGTTTTCCGTCGATGATTCGGGCGGCGGATGTGAAAGGGTGCTCTTCCGTTTTGTTTTGATCGATGATATGGATCACGGTGTGGCCGGTCGCTTTCAGGTAGTCTGAAATTAGACTGCGATGACAGCGCCACCACAGCGCTTCAGCACACATCACAGCGACACGAGCCTCACTTGCGAGTTCAAGTAAATCTTCAACTCCTTTTCGAAACTCATCAGTCTCCATGTGATCGGCATACGCGCGAAAAGATGAATTCTTCCAGGCAGTGTTGTGTGAGTCCGCGCCCGGTCTCCTTCGTCCACCAAGTCTCGGCTCATGCTTGTAAGTAATGCCAGCGTTCGCCAGCGATTCGGCGAGCGTCGTTCGATTGAACTGCGGAAACCTGCGTGAACCAGGAAAGCTTCGCACATCAACCAGCACTTGAACTCCGTGCGCTGTGAGTATCTGCGCGAACTCTTCAGCACTCCGCGTCGAATGCCCTACAGTGAAAATCTCCTTTTGTGCCTTCTTACGGCTAACCATAAACTTCAACTGTAGGCAGGCCGACCGTTAAAGATAAGCTTCAAGTCGAAACCTTCCCTTCGCTTCGTTGAGAGGCTTCCAAAGATCTCCGAGCTTGCGAACGCGCGCAGGCACGTTGTCGATCCGAAAGTCTTCGATCGCGATTCCGCGCTCGAGCTCTTTCCATGTAACAGGCGTCGAAACCGTTGGTAGTTTGTTTGGCCTCACGGAATAGACTGATGCGAGCGTTCGTCCCCACGCATTCTGGTTGTAGTCAACCAGCACTCTTCCTTTCGGTCGCTTCGAAACCTGGTACACAGCCGTCAACAGTTTCGGTGCCTGCGATGCGACTGCCCACGCGAACTCCTTCGCAAACGTCCACACCTGTTTCTGTGTTGGTCCACGTTTGATCGGAATGTAGATGTGAATTCCTTTCGAGCCCGTCGTCTTCACGTAGCTCGGAACCCTCAACGAGTCGAGCGCTAACTTGAGAAACAGCGCCGCCTCGCACACTTTTTCAAACGATGCATTCGGCACTGGATCGAGATCGAAATGCACGTAATCCGGGCGATCTACGTCGTCACAGCGCGCGTACCACTGATTAAGATCGATGCAACCAAGATTGATCAGCCACATCAACGACGCGACGTCTTGAATCATTGGAAAGTTAATGATGTTGCCTGACTCGTGCTCGATGTTGCAGATCTCAATCCACTCTGGGCGCGGTGAAGGCGCGCGCTTCATGAAGAAGAATTCTCCTGCTGCGCCATGTGGGTAACGCTTCATCACCATCGCGCGATCGGTGATGTGAGGGAGCAGCACGGGCGCAAGATCGAGGTAGTACTGAATGAGCGCTCGCTTCATGACTCCCGATTTCGGCCAGAAGAGCTTGTTGAGATTGGTGAGCTTCACCACCTTATCTTCGAACTGAACGTCGAGATTGTTTTTGTCTTTGGGAAGCTTGATTTGAGGAATCGCCGATTTGCGGCGCCTGGTTGAGGTTCGCTCAACGACGGCTGGGTGATAGTCACGCGTTGGAAAGAGCGCCATTAGCTAAAGTATAACTTTAAAGGTATAGACAGAACCGAGCGCGGTAGCGCCGGGTCAAATTCCCAATTCAGGACCTTCATGTGATTGACCCGGCGCTACCGCGCTCGGTTCCGTTATATAACCGTCCCATCATTAATCAACGCATTCTTCGGCACGATGATGATGCTGTCGCGAATGAAATACGCGCCGCCTGGTCCATCAGCCTCCACCACACCACCTTCATTCAGCAGCCGTGCATTCTTTCCGATGCGCGCATTCTTGTCGATGATCGCGTGCCTGATGACACTTCCCTCACCTATACCGACTCGCGGAACGCCTCTCGCTAAATCACCCCGCATCTCCTCGAACGTTTGATAATAGTCAGCGCCCATCACGAACGACGCATCAATCTGCACCCCTTTAGAAATCCTGCTGCGCACACCGATCACGGAGTTTGTGACCTTCGCACCGTTGATGATGCAGCCATCGCTGATGATCGAATCGTTGATCTCAGTCTCTTCCATCTTCGACGGCGGCAGATAACGCGCGCGTGTGAACACTGGTGCTTCCGCATCGAACAGATTGAACTTTGGAATCTTGCTCGTCAGATCGAGATTGGCACGATAGAAAGCGCCGATCGTTCCGATATCTTCCCAGTAACCGTCGAACATGTACGCCTGCACGTGGCGCGATTTGATAGCGGCAGGAATCACGTGCTTGCCAAAATCGACCCATGCCGGATCTTCTTTCAGCAGTTGTTCCAGTTGGTCGTACTTGAAAACATAAATTCCCATCGACGCGAGAAACGGACGACGCTGTGCTTCGTTGGCTTCGAGGCCGAGCTGCGTGGTATCGACCTTCATTGAAAGTAGATCGTCACCTTTAGGTTTTTCTTTAAACTCGACGATGCGTCCCGTTTCATCAGTCTTCAACAGACCAAACTCACTCGCCGCACGCTCCTCACAGGGGATCACCGAAACAGTGACGTCAGCATTCGACTGGTGATGGAGTTCGAGAAACTTTCTGTAGTCCATGCGATAGAGATGATCGCCGGAAAGAATCAACAGCGTATCGATACCCCAGTCGCGGATGTGCGGCAGCACTTGTCTGACTGCGTCCGCAGTTCCCTGAAACCACTGCGGGCTTTCCGGTGTTTGCTCCGCAGCGAGTATTTCGACGAAGCCGTCGGAGAATTGCGAGAAGCGATAAGTCGTCGCGATGTGTCTGTTGAGGGAAGCGGAGTTGTATTGCGTCAGGACGAATGTGCGAAGGATGTCGGAGTTAATGCAGTTTGAAAGCGCAATATCGACGAGGCGGTATTTTCCGCCGAGTGGAACTGCCGGTTTCGATCGTTGTTGCGTGAGCGGAAAGAGACGATTACCGGCGCCGCCGCCGAGAATGACTGCCAGAAGTTTGGAGTTTGCCGGCATCGTTTGTCGTTTCCGAAAAACATCTCCTAATACGCTGAAGGCGCGAGGACCGGACTCTTTCCTGCCGCTTCCTGTGCGATCTTTACGCCAACACTGGCGCCGATGCGTGTCGCTCCGGCTTCAACCATCTTGCGCGCATCTTCGAGACC
>DASUYO010000376.1:0-6786 GCA_036377375.1 Pyrinomonadaceae bacterium | reverse complement strand
CACGCGCTGCCGTTCTTCTTCAGCGCTGAACTGAACTGTCGTGTTTGGAGCCTCACCGCTTTCCATCAGTCGCTTGTACTCCTGCATAAACTTCTTGTATCGCTGCTCATCCGTACGGCGACTGGGCAGCGACAGATCCATTGCCACAGCACTCTCAGTCTGAAAACCGGGATCGATTTGTAGTAGTCGATAGAAACTCTTGCCCAGCAAGCCCGCAGCGACGAGCAGGATTAGCGTCAGCGCCATCTGCGCGATCACCAAAACGTTTCGCGAATGTTGGCCTGCGTATCCGGGCGTGCCGCTTCCCGCTTCGCGTAAACTGGTTTCGAGATCTTTCATCGAAAACCGAAGCAACGGAACCACTCCGAGTACAATCGCAATAAGCACTGATAAAACGAGCGTGAATGCGATCACACGGCCATTCACTCCAATCTCATTCGCCCGCGGCAGACCTTGTTGATTCAAACCAATCAGCAGCTTGACTCCCCAAAACGAAAGTAGCGTGCCGAGTGTGCCGGCTATCAGAACTAACAGCAGGTTCTCTGTAATGAACTGTCGCGCCAGGCGCCAGCGAGTCGCTCCCACGGCTGCGCGTACAGCAAATTCGCGCTGCCGCGTTGTCACCTGGGCCAACAGCAGGTTCGCGACGTTGGCACAAGCAACCAGCAACAAGAACCCGACTGCTGCGAAAATCATTAGCAGTGCACCGCGAACTGTTCCGACCATGTATTCCTGCTGCGGCACTACTGCGAAATCCACCGCATCCATGTCCTTGCCGTATTCCTGTTTGAGCTGTTTACTGATCGCACTGACGTCGGCATAAGCCTGTTCAGCGGTCACATTCGGACGCATCCGCGCGATCACGCCCCAATTGTGAGCTGAGCGTGAAGTCTCTTCCGGAAACAACTCTCGCGGAACCCAAATTTCCGTGTTGGGAGGAAAGGCAAATTCGGGCGGCATCACGCCGACAACGTTCACGTTCTGATCCATCAAGTGTAGCGACGTGCCGGTCAGATCTGATCTGGCGCCCAGCAAACGTTGCCAGTACCCATAACTCACCACGGCTACGGGCGCGCCACCCGGTTTGCTTTCATCAGCAGCAAAGGTTCGACCAAGGATCGGCTTAACGCCGAGCACGCTGAAGAAGTCGGCAGATACAGCGAAGGACAGCGCACGAACCGGCTCACTGCCGCCGATCACGGTTGTCCGCAATCCACTGTATTGCGCGACAGCCTCGAGCGTATGACTACGTGCGCGCAGATCGCGAAAGTTCGGATCAGTAAACGGCATTTGTGTACCGCGTGAACTGACCTCACGAAGCTGCACGAGTTGTTCGGCATTCGGATACGGCAACGACCGCAGTAATACTCCATCGACAACACTGAATATCGCAGTGGATGCGCCGATGCCGAGTGCGAGTGTGATAACGGCGATAGCAGTGAAGCCCGGCCGCTTCGCAAGGCTTCGGATGCCATAACGAATGTCTTTAATTAATGTGTCCATAATTGGCAGAAGTATGCCGCAAAAAGGCACAAAAAGCACAAAAAAGAATTTGCCTTTTGGCTATAAATGGAGCTGGGCGCGTGTCTGAAGCAGTTGCAGAATGTGTGCGCGAGAAATTAATCCCGCCAGCGTTCCTTCTTTGATTACCGGTAGTTGGTTTAGATCCTGGCGAGCCATTACTTCAAGCGCTTCAGTGACCGGAGTGTTTGGTCCAACCGTGTGTGTTCCATCCAGCGGGCGCATCACGTCGCTGACAGTCTTATAAGGCCACTGAGCCCTTGGCACCGGGCTGATTTCATTTGGAGTGATTATTCCCTCAGGGTGTCCGTTCAAAGTCACTACGAAAAAGCGGCGGCCGGTGCGCATGAGATGTTCTTCAGCAAACGTTTGGAGGTTTGCGTGTGCATCTACTGTCGGATAATCGCGCGACATGACGTCTGCGACACGTAGATCCCGCAGTCCCTCAGTGATGACCATCTGCGCCTGGCTCTCACGTGAAGCACTGAGCAGAAACCATCCGATGAACGCCATCCAAAGACCATTGAAGCCGGCGCCTCTGAAGAACTGCATCACACCGTAAATGATCATCGCGAAGGCGATCACCTGGCCCACTCGCGCAGCGATCGTCGTCGCACGCCTCGCATTACCAGTTATCCACCAGATGATCCCTCGAAGTACGCGCCCGCCGTCGAGCGGAAATCCGGGAATCATATTGAAGATCGCGAGTCCGATATTGATGTATCCCAGCCACATCAGCATCGCGGGCAGCGGCCTCTGCGGAAAGTCGGGTGGATGCCAACCGAGTGCAATAGTGATGACAAGACATACGACTCCGATGACGAAGCTGGTAATGGGACCGATGATTCCCATCCAGAACTCAGTCTTAGCGTCAGCCGCCTCTTTTTCGATTTGCGCCACGCCGCCGAGGGCGAAGAGCGTGATGGAGCGAACTGGTAAGCCGCGAAGCTTTGCCACCACCGCGTGTGAAAGTTCATGGACCACGATGGCTGCAAAGAACAGCAGGGACGTGACGATCGCCACGCCCCATCGCAACGTGTCGCTCCACTGCGGATTGTTTACCTGAAAGTGTCCGGCGAGGGAGAACGTGATCAAAAGCGCAATGATGAACCAACTGTAATGCAACCCAATCTCGACGCCGAAAATACGGCCGAGCTTGATCTGAGCCTTCATCGCAGTGCTCCTTTCTTTCGTTCTTCCAATCGGACTAGTGAACCCATGCCGCTGTTTTCAACGCCCAAACACTCTCGGGATATTTTTCTTGAAACTGCCCAGGCAGCTCGCCGAGTATCGTGTGATCGTTAGTGGCCTTGTAGTGGCTGACACCTTTCCAGTAGAGAGCTTCCGGCGCACTCTTTGACTCAGGATATTTCTCCAGCACTTCAGTGTACCTGCGTTCCGCCTCAGTCCACTTTTTGTCCATAAAGTCCACGCGCGCGAGGCCTAGTTCCAGTGCAGCGCGAAACTCATCTTTGGGCAAATAGCCCTCGATCCGATATCTCTCCTCACCGTTCGAATCGAGTATGACTATCGTCGGTGTCCATACTGAATCGAAACGATGGAAATAGGCGGGGTGTTCTTTGATGTGTGCCTCGAGGGGCACAAAATTCTGGTCTATGAAGGAAGCGGTTTCGTCATCGCTGTACGACTCGGCCTCCAGCCGAGCACATGCGCCTCAGGCCGGGGCAGCGCTAAAGTCAATCAACAGCGGCTTCTTTGAATTCTTAGCTTCGGTGAGTGCGGCGTCAGCGTCTTTCAACCAATGTACTTTCATGGTATTGCTCCTATTGGGTTGTTTTTCTATCGAAGAATAGCTCTAATTTGAGGGCAAGTCTAAGCCATAAAGAGGCACATAACTTTTCTATGACTTATTCAAAACTCGAACTCAATGGCAAGGTCGCCGTTGTTATTGGCGGCACGTCTGGCATCGGACGCGCGATCGCTCACGGTTTCGCTCACGCGGGTGCAGACGTGATTCCAACTTCTCGCCGCGCAGAGCAGGTGGAAGCTACAGCGCGAGAGATCGAAGAGTTTGGCCGTCGTGCGCTGCGCATCACTTCTGACGTCTCAGATCGCCAATCACTGGAACGTGTGTTGAGCGAAGCGGTGCAGGCGTTTGGCAAGGTAGACATTTTGGTTAACTCTGCCGGTCGAACCAAGCGTGCGCCGACCATCGACTTTCCGGAAGACGACTGGAACGCGATTCTGGACACAAACCTGACGGGCACTCTTCGCGCTTGCCAGGTGTTTGGCAAGCACATGCTCGAAAGGGAATCGGGCAGCATTATCAATATCGCCTCGCTCTCAACATTCGTCGCGCTGTACGAAGTTGCCGCTTACTCCGCAAGCAAGGCCGCCGTGGGCTCGCTGACGAAGTCATTAGCTATCGAGTGGTCCAGCCATGGCGTACGCGTGAACGCCATTGCGCCGGGCGTGTTCCGCACTGCGCTCAACCAGAAGCTACTTGATGAGACCGAGCGCGGCCGCGAATTTCTCTTGCGCACGCCGATGAAGCGTTTCGGGAATGTTGAAGAACTTGCCGGCGCCGCCATCTTCTTAGCTTCAGACGCGGCGAGTTTTGTGACCGGCGAAATACTCGTCGTTGACGGCGGATTCTTAGCGAGTGGCGTCAATCAGTAAAACGTTTGGCATCGATCTTGCGCGTTGTGTTGAAGTGTTCAGACCTTTGTTCTGAAAGAGTGCATTCGCCCGTCCATCAATTTACCTTTGAAATAAATTGAGACGTGCGGAGGGTCCAAATTCGACAAGGAGGGTAAGAAATGCCAGATAGGAAACAAAACCAAGGCAATAAAGATAAAGGTGGCGGCAAGCAGTCCGGCGGTCAGGGTGGTGGGAAGGAAGCTGGTGGTCGCCAGGGTGGTGGCGGTCAATCCGGTGGCGGCCAGTCCGGCGGCGGACACGGCGGACAGCGCAGTGGCGGCGGCGGTGGTGGCAATCGCTGAGTCGTCAGTATGATTAAATCCGAAATGAGGTGAGCGCCCGTCGGCTCACCTCATTTTTTACCTGTGCTTTTTTGTGGCTCAGTAATTAGCGCACGCCTTGAGTATCCAATGATTTTCGCTTCACGTCGTTTGTGCGCGGACGTACAGTCGAGCGCTTGATAGCAGTGCAATCGTAATGAACGCCGCGAAAAAGTAACCGTTGAGCCGCTTAATAAGCATGAATGATCCTCCTGCGGAGCTGATGGTCGGCGAAATCATATTGAAGCCGCCAAAAAAAGCACAAAACCAAGCAGATGATTGGTGATTTTCGTGACTTCTTGTTGTTAGACTCGCATCGATCAAGGGGGCAAACATGACCACCGAAATTGAGCGCCGCACCGTCTACCGCCGAACAGAAGATATCTACCGCAAAGCAATCGAAGACATCCGCGACTACGCCATTTTCATGATCGATACTGACGGCTTGATCACCAATTGGAATGTCGGAGCCCAGCACATACTCGGCTACACCGAAGCGGAGATTGTCGGCCGCGACGCCAGCAGGTTCTTCACTGCGGAAGATCGCGCGAAAGGCGTTCCCGGCAAGGAACTCGCAAGTGCTGCCACGTTCGGGCGCGGCGAGGATGAACGGTGGCATGTTCGCAAAGACGGATCGCGTTTCTGGGCCAGTGGTGTTGTCACGCCTGTCCGTGACGGAGCAGGTAAGCTGATGGGCTTTTCAAAGGTCATGCGTGACATGACCGAGCGTAACAAGTTAACGGAAGAACGCGATCGGTTTTTTGCGTTGTCGATGGACATGTTGTGCATAGTTCATTTAGACGGACGCTTCCAGCGAGTGAATCCTGCGTTTCAGAAAGTGCTTGGATTCTCTGAAGAAGAGCTATTGGCGATGTCAATCTTTGACTTAGTCCATCCGGACGATCTTAGCGATACTCTGACCGGATACGAAGCCCTCTCTGCCGACCGGCCGATCGCGTTGATGGAAAATCGTTTGCGATGTAAGGATGAAACATATCGATGGGTCGCGTGGAGCTACTTCCCTGTGCCGGAGGATGGGCTGGCATTTGGAGTCGGGCGTGACATTACAGAGCTGCGGCGGCTGGATGAAATATTACGGCTGCGTGCTGAAGAATTGGAGAATGCGAATCGCGTTAAAGATGAGTTTCTCGCGACTATGTCGCACGAGCTGCGAACGCCGTTAACATCGATACTCGGATGGGCTCGCTTGCTGGGTTCAAATCAGCTCGGTGAGAAAGAAAAAGAACGTGCGGTTCACGTGATTCAACGAAACGCAGAAGCACAGTCGAAACTCATTGAAGACTTGCTGGACGTCTCGCGAATCATCACTGGCAAACTCAGGATGGAGTTTCGGCCGGTCTCGTTTGCAACGATCACAGAGAGCGTCGTTAACTCACTGCGTCCGGCGGCTGATGCCAAGCAGTTACAGCTTGAAACGACAATCGATCCGGCTGCTGGTCCAATACTTGGCGATCCTGCGCGTCTCGAACAGATCGTGATGAACCTGCTCTCAAATGCGATCAAGTTCACACCGAATCGAGGAAAGATCGATCTGCGTCTGGAACGTAACGATTCGTGTGTTCGACTCGAAGTGAAAGACACCGGAGTGGGAATCGCAGAGGAGCACTTGCCTTTCATTTTCGAACGCTTCAGGCAGGTAGATTCGTCGAATGTTCGCGCTCACGGCGGCCTCGGACTTGGCTTGGCGATTGTCGATTACCTGGTGCGGCAGCAGTCAGGAACGGTTTGCGCAGAGAGTGAAGGGCTTGGGAAAGGAGCAACATTCGCGGTCGAATTTCCGTTGGCTTCGAGTGAGATTATCAACACTGATTTAGGACCAATCGAGTTGCCTGCTGAGGCTCTGCACGCGGCAATGAGTTCCGGGACCGTGACAGATGCGCAATTGAAGAACCGGCGGATATTGATTGTCGAGGATGATGCGGACACTCAGGCGTTACTCAAAACGGTTCTTGAGCGACACGGTGTTGAGATTGTTGCAGCAGACTCGAGCGCCTCCGCGTTGGCGGAGATCGCGCGCCAAAAACCTGACGTGATCATCAGCGACATCGGCATGACCGGCGAAAACGGCTACGAGTTTATTAGAAAGGTCCGGTCACTATCTCCTGAAGACGGAGGACACATTCCCGCGATTGCGTTAACGGCCTATGCTGGAGTCTCCAATCGTCGTCGGGCGTTGCTGGCCGGATTTCAAACACACCTTTCAAAGCCTGTCGAACCTGACGATCTGCTCGCCGTAATCCTGAGCCTCACATTCCAGCAGAAT
>DASUYO010000375.1:0-8681 GCA_036377375.1 Pyrinomonadaceae bacterium | reverse complement strand
GCCCGTCTTCCAGAGGAAGCGTTTCTTCCGGAACGGGCGGCCACGGAGGGCCGCCCCTACAATCGACCCAAGTACGAGTACCGGGATTACGCAGATTTCCACGATTAATTCGTGTTAATCTGTGTAATCGGTGGTTCCCCGTAAATGAAAGAGTGTCCAGGCTGTAGGCGCTGTTACCCCGACGAAGTAAATCACTGTCCCAAAGATGGTGAGACGACGACGCCTTCACTCCTGGGTGAGCCCACACTCGACGGCCGCTACTTGCTCGAGTGTCGTCTCGGACAAGGCGGCATGGGCGTCGTCTTCCAGGCCCGTCACATCTTTCTCAAAACCTCTCATGCAATAAAAGTCATCTTGCCGGATCTGGTCGGTAACGATCCAATGCTCACGAAGCGCTTTCGACAGGAAGCACTCGCCGCCGCAGCGATACGTCATCAGAACATCATTGCCGTAACTGACTTTGGCGTCGTGCGCGGCACGATGCCCTTTCTGGTGATGGAATTCGTCAAAGGACGATCGCTCCAGGACATACTCGCGAAAGAAGGAGCGATGCCTCCGCAACGTGCGTGGGAGTTCATCAGCGCGATTGCTGCGGGCGTGGGTGCGGCGCACCGGCAGAACATCGTACATCGCGATCTGAAACCGCTGAACATCATGGTCCAAGACGATGTTCCGATTGCTGAAGGCGTGAAGATCCTGGATTTTGGACTTGCGAAAATTAAGTCGGGCGAGTTGCTTGGTTCATTTATCCAAGCGCAAACAAGCGGACTGATGGGTTCGCCTTTCTACATGGCTCCCGAGCAGTGGTCTGACGAAGAGCCTGATGCGCGTGCGGACATTTACAGTCTCGGCGTCATTCTTTACCAGATGCTGGCGGGCGAAGTTCCTTTTAAAGGTTCCTCGATTCCCTCGATCATGAAGAAGCATCTGACTGTTCCACCGCCGAGTTTTCAGTCGATGGGTGTGTCGGTGCCGCCGGCGATCGAAGCGGTAGTGCGTCATGCACTCGAGAAGGAAGTTTCCGCGCGCATTGACTCAATTCCAAACTTCCTGCGCGAGCTTCATGCTGCACTGAACTCTGCGCCCGTCGTTGCCGCATCACTCAGAACGACAGTGTCGATGGATCCAAATCAGACCATCGCTTCAGCGACTCAGCCGCCGGTCACTCCAACTCCAAATTTATCAGCGACCGTACCTCCGACTGTTCAGCAAACAAACTTCGGCGACGCTTTCGATTCGATGGGAGGCTCAGTCAGCGGTGCTCAGCTGGATAAGTTCATTGAAGATGATGGACAGCGGAAGCGGCGTGACGACGAAGAGCGCTTGCACAAAGAGAAAGAGGACCGAGAGCGAAGAGAAAAAGAACAGCAGGAAAAATTCGACCGCATGGCGCTTCAGGCGAAGGAACTCGAAGACCGGCTCGAACGTCTATCGGGAAGTATGCCGCCTGCATTGGATCCGGAAACCACGCGAGTGCAGGGAAGTGGCGTTACATCTGGTTCCGTTGCCGGCAGTTTTCCGGCGCAAGCTGTTGGACCACCACGAAAGTCGATGGTTGTTGATTTTGCTCCAAAGCGCAAAGGACCACCGGTTCTACTGCTTGTCGGCGCAGGCGTACTCGTGCTCGTGATCGTGGGAGGCGGAATCAGCGCTTATTTGGCTCTTAGATCCGGATCAACTTCGACGAATCCGCGGTCGAGTCCAACACCTGTCGGTCCGACAAAGACGAAACCCGATCTTGTCGCGATTGATGGTGGAACGTTCATGATGGGACGAATGAGTGGTCCCGTGTGGGAGACGCCGGCTCATCAGGTCACGGTGCCAACCTTCATGATGGATCGCACGGAAGTCAGCAATGCGGAATATGCGGAGTTTGTAAATGAAATGAATCATGCGGCACCCGCTCATTGGGCCGGAAAGAAACCGCCATTCGGACAGGAGCAGTGGCCGGTCGTAAACGTATCCTTTGCGGATGCGAATGCGTTTGCCGCATGGCGATCGCAGCGCGACGGCGTCAGTTACAGATTACCGTCCGAACAGGAATGGGAGTATGCGGCGCGCAACGGCGACCGGGATGATCTTTATCCCTGGGGGCCCGAGTGGCAAAACAACGTCGCAGTTGTCAAAGAAACTACTCCGGCGCCAGTCGGTTCTCGTGCGGCTGGAAAGAATCGTTGGGGCGTCGTTGACTTGCTCGGCAACGTTTGGGAGTGGACCTCGTCGAAGGCCTATGTGTATCCCGGTAACCTGGGGACACTCGCATCGCAGGGACGAGATTGGATCGTGATTCGGGGTGCTGGTTACGTCAGCGATCCCGGTAGGACTGACCTTCCCATATCTTCCTGCATGCGTGAATTTATTCCCCCTGATACCAGGACGACGCAATTGGGTTTTCGCCTGGTGCGAAGCCCGTGACTCTTGAAAACAACTGAAGGGGCGGCCCTCCGGGGCCGCCCGTCGATTGATTCAAGCCTGTTGGTTGGAAGACGCGCGGCCACGGAGGGCCGCTCCTACAGTTGTTTGTAGCATGTGCAAAATCCACATTAGATCATCTGGCGAAGCTGATCTACAATCCAATGCAGTAGTTCCGCAGGGATCCATAAGTTCTTTTTTCATAGAAGTTTTACCCGAGGTTATTCGCAATCCAAACAGCACCAGGGAGAGTAATGATGAGCACTAACGCAATACTGCGGGTGGCCGGTTTGACTTGCGCGGCGCTTTGTTTGAGCCTGTTTACGGTTGCGAGCGCTCTCGGCCAGGACGTGGGCGTGGATCCTGGAGGCGTCCCTTTCAGGGCCAAGAACCCTGAAACGAAGAAGAATGCGACCAAGCCTGCCACCGGTGCTAAAGCCGGGAATCGCACGCCGGGCCCGACACGCCCTCGTCCCTCGAACGTCGCAGAGCGAGTGGAAGACTTGCTCGATAAAGGCAACGATGCTCGTGACGCACGGAAGTTTGCGGAAGCTGAAACTAGTTATAAAGAAGTTTTGAAACTCAAACCACGCGACGCGCGCGCCGCCTATGGCCTGGGTAACGTATACTCCGATCAGCAGCGTTGGGCGGATGCTGAAGCCGCGTACCGGGATTCCGTGAACTGGTCTCCGAATGATGCTGACGCATACGTAGCGTTGAGCGTGGTGCTCGTTCAGCCTCGTGCGGATGCCGACAACGCAAAGCGATTCGCGGATGCTGAATCGTTCGCGCGACGTTCAGTTCAAATTGATCCCAAGAACGCCGTCGGGTGGGATCGCCTCGGCGTTGCACTTCAGGCGCGCGGTCTCGCGAACAGTGAAACCGAGCATTCTTATCGCCGCGCGATCGAATTGGATCCGCAGTTCGCAGCTGCGTATGCGCACCTGGCGCGCGTGCTTAACAAAATGAATCGTGCCAGCGAAGCCACTCCGCTGTATGACAAGGCCACCGAGCTGGCAAAGGATCCGGCGACGCTCAACTTGATTGCCGACTCGTTGCAAGGCGAGCAACTGTGGCCTCAGTCTGAGCCTGTCTTGAAACGCGCATTGGAGCTCGATGCACAGAACCCGACATCGCTGCTGCTGATGGGCCGGTTGTTGATGGTTTATAAGCGGTACCAGGAAGCAGAGCCATATTTGAAGTCCGCAGCTGAGATCAGCTCGCGCGCGTTTCTGCCGTTGAATCTGTTGGCGCGTGCGTATCTCGGAATGGACCGGTTTAGTGACGCCGAAGCGACTTACGAGCGCGCCTCGGCACTGGCAGGAGCAGGCGAGAAAAAGCAATTGGCTGGGCTTTATGGATTCGAAGGCGTCGGCGATGGTTATCTTAAGTCTAACCAGAAAGACAAAGCCGTTCACGCGTACCAGCGAGCGCTCGAGCTGGACCCAAACAACAATGGCGCTGCCCAGAAGCTCGCCAAAGCTCGAGCGAATTAGGCCGCAAAAAGGCACAAAGGCACTAACGAATGTCAGAGTTAAGATTGGATTTTTGTCTTTGTGATTTTGGTGCCTTTTTGTGGCAAATAGATCTTGATCCCTCTTAAGAGGTCCGTGTCTATGAAGAGTTGTCCCAAGTGTAATCGTACGTATCCGGATGAAGGCCAGAAGTTTTGTACGTTCGATGGCGGCCTGTTGATAGCGCCGCAAACCTTCGATCCGAATGCGACGATTCGCGCCACCTCGATCGACTTGAATGCCGCGGCGGAGAGGCCGACCAGCCGTGATCTTCCGGATCCAAATGCGACGATCATGGATAACTATCCGGCGACGGTGGCGCTGCCTCGCAACACTGGTCCAACTACTGGTCCCGCAACGACGAGTCCAAACACGGCAGACATTTCGAGACCGCAAGCTCCGCCACCTCCTCCACCGGTAACGCCGCCGCCTCCTCCGCCACCTCCGCCACCTCCTGTTCAGCAACCTCCGCGCACTACAACCGGAGAGATAGTGGCTCCGCAACCGCCGCCAGTTATCCAGGCGCCGTCAGCTCCGTTGCCGGTGGCGGCAAAGAAGAAGTCAAAGTTGCCCTGGATCATCGCGGGAATTCTTCTGCTTCTTTTGCTTGGCGGAGGCGCGTTGGCTGGAGTGTTCTTCTTTGTCATCAAGCCGCGTTTGGATCAGATCGCGGCTGAGCGAAATCCACCACGGCCGGTTGAAAATACGAATGTGCCTGTGAGTACACCGACACCGGTAGCGTCTGTGGAAACAGCAACGCCGACGCCTGAGGATACTTTTAAGCCACCAGCCGATACGATCCAATTCGTAAACTCAAATGCGAGCCTTGACGGCAAGCTTGCCGAGCACTATTTTGACTTCTCTTTTTATTATCCGAAGTCGTGGGCCAAAGATCCGAAAGCTGGCGTGGCTGGTGCGACAAATTTCGTGCAAGTCGAGCGAACGCTGCCTCCTAATTTCATTCAGGAGCGCTTTGTAGTTGGGTGGTACACGAGTACAGGCACGTTTGTGGGCGATCTGCAAAGTTATCCACAGCGCGTCGAGCAGTTGAGCCAGTCGCTGGCGAAGGTTTATCCGGAGTATAAAAAAGTGTCGGAAGGTCCAACGAAGGTTAACTCGATGCCGGGCTACGAGTTCACGTGGGAGGGTCTTTCGAAAGGCACTGAGCGCGGTGACGTTAAGCTCTGGGGTCGCATCATTTTCCTGCCGACTGGCACCGAAGGTGATACGACTGGCGCAACCTTGAGCTTGCTTTGTACATCTCTTGCGCCCGAGTTGTCATCTGTAGAAGATGTCGGCGAGCATGGTGAGAGTCCGGTGATCCTCGAGTCATTTCGCTTTGGGAAAAAGAAATAATGTCTGAAAACGAAGTTAACAAAATAAAGTTTTGGTCTCCGTTGCGCGTGGTGTCCACGCTCATTTTGTTCGCACTGCTCGCAGCGTTTGGAGTTTCGAGTTGTAATTCAAACGACATATCGTCAGGCAAGCCGGCGACTGCGAACCGTTCCACCGCGCCGGGAGTAAATCCTGGTTTCGTTACTTTGCCGCGACCGATTATGGAAGCTGAAAACAGGGGGGCGAAAGGTGAGCCAATAAAGCTCAGCGACTATTCGGGGAAAGTGGTGCTGGTTAACTTGTGGGCAACGTGGTGTGGTCCATGCCGATCGGAAATTCCTGAGCTGGTGAAACTGAATAAGGAGTATCACGACCGCGGCGTCGAGATGATTGGACTTTCCACTGAGGATCCGGACGCGTCGGCGGAGAGTGTCAGCAATTTTGTGCGTGATTATAAGGTCGATTACACCATCGGCTGGGCGACGCGTGAAGTGGCACTGACGCTGATGCGGGGTCAAACAAATATTCCGCAAAGCTTCATCATCGCAAGAGACGGGCGCATCCTAAAACGATTTATTGGTTTCCGCGCTGATTTAACACCGCCACAGATCAAGCAAGCGCTTGAAGAAGCGTTGAAGAGTTAATCTGGGTTCTCCTCGTCCTGTTGTCTTAATCCTTCGGCGACTTCTTTTTTCGTCTCACCTTCGAGTCTTCTCATCTCAGCTTCAGCGCGCTGATCCGCCTGATCCATGGGTGCCGGTTCTTCCATCTCGTCCTGAGTTTTAATCCTATTTTTGTCGATACTCATTTCTATGTTTCTCCCGATGCTTTAGGCTAACAAGTGATCCGTTACAGAAGTGCTGGGTTTTAATTACGATTCTGCTGCGGATTCTCGACAAATATGGTTGCCGGGGGTAGACTTCGAGCCAGATGAGCCTGTTCTTCTCGAACAAAGCGGTGCGATTCCTTCTTTCGGTCAGCGTCTCCATCTGGATGGCTGGTGGTTGCCTCTTCGGTTGCAGCAGCACAATGGGTGCGGAAGTTGAGAGCTCGACTGCGGCAGTAGACAATCAAAGCTGCCATGCAATGCACTCGCACGATTGTTGTGCAACTGCAACGGCAAAACCGAAGAAGAGGATCACGAAAACTTTAAGACGGCTCCCAGGCGTCGCGTCCTTCATGCCTGCTCCACGCGGCATGATGAAAGATTGCCCACTCGTGACCAATTCGACGGCAGCAACTTCAAAAAGCAGTATGCAGTTGCCGGAGCCCGCACGTGGTCCAGTCGCGGCCCTGCCAACTTTCGAGAGACAGAACGAATATTCAGACAAAACCATCGATGTTTTGTTCCTACCCAATCGTGGTCCTACCCACCTTCGTTGTTGTGTTTTCCTGATTTAGAGATCTGCCTGCTCGTAGCTTGATAGATCGAGCGGTGTGTCAGTGCGTCTGCACGACATGCCAATGCATTAATCTTCGAACAGGAGAACTAAAATGAAACCCCGTAAGAACACTACGCTCGTCATGCTGCTTGGGTTACTGCTGGTTGCATTTGCAGCCGGCACAGCCCAAACACCCTCGCAAGGCGATCAAGACAAGAAGACAGAGGCCTGTTGTGCAATGGATTCGTGCTGTTGTTGCAGCGGTGATTCGTGCCAGACGATGAAAAGGGACGGCACTACTATGGCCGCGGATGCGACAGCAAACCCGGATGCAAAGCACAGTTACTGTAGTGGTGATTCGTGCAAGATGAAGACAAAAGACGCGAACAACAACCACGCAGACGACGACCATGCTTGTTGCAGTTGTTGTGGTGATTCGTGCGATATGGACATGAAGCACGACGCGATTATGAAGCACGACATGAAGGGCCAAAAGGGTGATTGCTGTAACGCCAAGCAGAAAACGAAGACAAAGAAGGCTGCGTAATTTTTTAGCCGCCTATTACACGGATGAGCACAGATCTGTGTTCATCCGTGTAAACCTGTTGTTAATTCTCTTCATCGTGCAAGGTACGTCTGTCTTCGCGCAACACGAAGGCCATACGATGCCGCCATCGAAGCCAGCGGCCACACCTACGCCGGCGGCCACACCTATGCCTGCGGAAATGCCTGCGCCTTCTCCGAGCCACAGTCACATGGACCATGGCGTGTTTGTCATGCATGACGACGAAATGTTTATTCGTCTCGGGCAGAGTGAGTCGAATCTTGTGCCGATGGGGCGCATGGGTTCCGGCACTTCATGGCAGCCGGACTCAACCCCGATGCCGATGCTGCACAAACAAGCGGGCGAGTGGCTAGTGATGCTCCACTACAACGTCGTTGCGGACGTTAACCGGCAGGGTGGGCCAAGGGGTGTGACGAAGTTTGAGTCGGCGAACTGGTTCATGCCTTCCGCGTTGCGCCGCGCAGGACCCGGAACACTTGAGTTGCGAGCCATGCTCAGTGCCGAGCCGTTCACGTTCCCGCCGGGTGGCTCGCCGTTGCTTTTTCAAACAGGTGAGACTTACAAAGGCCAGCCGCTGATCGATCGACAGCACCCACATGATCTGTTCATGGAGCTGAGCGCGAATTACACGGTACCCGTCGGTGAGCGTGCGAGTTGGTTCGTCTATGCAGGTTATCCGGGAGAGCCGGCGCTTGGACCAAATGCATTTATGCATCGTGCTTCAGCGTCTGAAAACACATCCGCGCCACTGTCGCATCATCTGCAAGACTCAACGCACATCAGCTTCGGAGTCGTCACGACCGGATTCACGTATCGCTGGTTCAAGCTCGAAGGCTCACTTTTTAATGGGCGAGAGCCAGGCGAAAACCGCTACAACTTCGAAGCGCATACGTGGAATTCACGCTCAGTCAGACTATGGTTTGCGCCGAACAGTAACTGGTCCATGCAGGTAAGTCACGGCTTGCTCAGAAATCCTGAAGCGCTCGAGCCTGGCGACGTGCGTCGCACCACTGCGTCCATCAGTTACAACCGAAAGTTTGAGCGCGGCAACTGGGCCTCGAGTCTGATCTGGGGCCGGAATCATGAAAGTCACAGCGGCGAAATCTTTAACTTGAATGGTTACGTAGCAGAATCGACAGTGAAATTTCTGCACCGTAACTATCTCTATACCCGATTCGAACTGGCCGACAAAAACCAGTTGTTGCGTGACGCTGATCGCATCACTCTCGGCATCGCCGATCATCATCCGTCGTTTCGAATCGGGGCTTACACTGCGGGCGGCGCGCGCGATATTTGGAATACGGAAAAGACCTCGGTTGCTATCGGAAGTGACGTGACGTTTTATTCAAAGTCGTCGATTTTAGATCCCATTTACGGCTCGAATCCGGTTTCGTGGAAACTCTTCGTCAGAATACGACCGGCCCAGATGAGCATGGGCGACATGCCTGGCATGCATTAATTTTTGTGACTTTT
>DASUYO010000374.1:0-3684 GCA_036377375.1 Pyrinomonadaceae bacterium | reverse complement strand
GCTCGCTGGATGTCGTATTGGGAGAGATCGATCGGTGAGTACGCAGGTCGTAAATATTCAACCACTGTCGCAGCCTGTCGATCTCGGGGTTGAGCCGGCAACTTTCTCGCCGGAAGTGGAGGCGGAGATCGATCGCCATCTCGCCAAGTATCCGGTGATACGGTCGGCGATTCTGCCGCTGATGTTCATCGTGCAGCGCGAGCGTGGCTATCTCGATCCGCCGGGTGTGCTCTACCTCGCCAAGCGATTGAAGTTGCGCGTGACCGACATCTGGGAAGTCGCGACGTTCTACTCAATGATTCATGTCGAGCCGATCGGCAAGTATCACATACAGGTTTGTCGCACCTTGTCGTGCAAGATCCGCGGCGCGGGAAAGATCACCGAACACTGTTCACAAAAACTCGGAATCAAGCCGGGCGAAACGACGGCTGATGGACGTTTCACATTGACCGAGGTTGAGTGTCTCGGCTCATGCGGCACGGCGCCAATGTTTCAGATCAACTTTGACTATCACGAGAACCTGACCCCTGAAAAGATCGATCAAATACTAGATGCACTGCCGTAAGACTGATGCGAATCGAAGCCATCGGATGTGAGCCACTTCAACTACGACGAGTTCATCTCGAGAACTCGCGCGCACTCGACGTGTATCGTCGCAACGGTGGTTACGAGGCACTTAAAAAAGTGCTCGACGGCATGTCGGCTGACGACGTGATCAATGAAGTGAAGAAGTCGGCACTGCGCGGACGCGGCGGCGCCGGGTTTCCCACCGGAATGAAGTGGAGCTTCGTTCCAAAAGATTCGCCAAAACCGAAATACGTCGTCTGCAACGCTGACGAGTCAGAGCCCGGCACGTTCAAAGACCGATATCTGATGGAACGCGATCCACACATGCTCATCGAAGGCATGTTGATCGCGGCTTACGCGCTGAACTCTAAGACCTGCTACATCTACACGCGCGGCGAGTACAAATACTTGATCGACATCATGGAGATTGCGCTCGAGGAAGCACGCGCGGAACGACTCGTCGGCGACAACATTCTCGGCACTAATTTCTCCTGCGAGATTCACACGCACACGGGCGCGGGCGCTTACATCTGCGGCGAAGAGACTGCATTGCTGAGCTCGCTCGAGGGACTCCGCGGTCATCCCCGCATGAAGCCTCCCTTCCCTGCCGTGTCTGGTCTATACGCAGCGCCAACGGTGGTGAACAACGTCGAGACGCTCACAGCCGTGCCCGACATCATCAAGATGGGCGGCGAGGCTTATCAGAAGCTGGGAACCGAGAAGAGTGGCGGCACCAAGCTGTGGTCCGTGTCAGGTCACATCAATCTTCCGGGCGTTTACGAGTTGCCGATGGGCTACGACGACATGGAAAAGTTCATCATGGAAGACTGCGGCGGCATACTCGATGGCAAGCAACTGAAGGCGGTGATTCCTGGTGGATCGTCGGTCTACATCATGCGTGCCGATCAGATTATTGGAAAAGACGTGCGCATGGACTACGAAGGCCTCGTAGCGGCAGGCTCGAGTGTTGGCTCAGGAGGTTTCATCGTCATGGATGAGACTGTCGATATCTTCGAGTCAACGAAGAACCTGACTGAGTTTTACAAACACGAGTCGTGCGGCTGGTGTACGCCCTGTCGTGAAGGTACTGATTGGCTCGTGAAGGTCTTCAAACGCATCGATAACGGCGGCGGGCGTCCTGAAGATGCGCAACTGATGCTTGATCTCTGCGACAACATTGAAGGCAAGTCGTTTTGTCCGTTGGGTGATGCTGCAGCGTGGCCGATTCAGTCGGCGATCAAGCGATTTCCTGAGGATTTCAAACGAAGATTAGTTAACCACGGATCAGACGGATCTTATTAGGAATGTCCACGGATTTAATTAAAGTAACTATCAACGGCAAAGACTTTGAGGTGCCGAAGGGTGCGCGTTTGATCGACGTGTGCCGCGACAAAGGGTTTGATATTCCATCCTTCTGTTATTACTCCGATCTCGCACTACAAGCATCCTGTCGCATGTGTCTCGTTCGTATCGAGAAGATGCCTAAGCTGCAAACGTCCTGCACCATCACGTGCACGGACGGAATGATCGTCACTACGCAAAGTGAAGAAATCGAGAAGGCGCAACGCGGTATGACGGAGTTTCTGCTTGCCAATCATCCGCTGGATTGTCCCGTGTGCGATCGCGGCGGCGAATGCGAGCTTCAGGAGATGACCTTCGACTGGGGCGGTCTCGAAGAAAGATTTACCGAGCGGAAGAACTACTATGCCGAGCGATACCTCTCGCCCATGGTCGCAAACGATCCGCAGCGCTGCATTCTCTGCAAGCGCTGCACGCGCGTGTGCGATGAGTGGATGGGCGAGGAAGCGATCGAGGCTGGTGGCCGCGGCGCACACACAGTCATCGGCACATATCTCGGCTGGCTTGATTGTTCGCAATGCGGCAACTGTATCGAAGTTTGCCCGACCGGCACTCTGCTCGACGCGACTTATCGTCACCAGACACGACCGTGGGAGCTCGCGCAAAACATCACCACCTGTAACTTCTGCTCAGACGGCTGCCAGATGTCACTCGGCTCACGCGGCGGCGAAGTGCTGCGATCCGTCGCGCGCGATCGATACGTCAATGGGATTAATGGTGAGTTTCTCTGCGTGAAAGGACGGTTCGGACATCCGTTCATCAATCACGAGGATCGCATCCGCACGCCGATGATTCGCTACAAGAAAGGCGGCAAGCTGATTCCAGCAACCTGGGATGAAGCAATTCGTCACGTCGCGGAGCGTCTCGATACGATTGCAAATGAACACGGACGTAACGCGATCTCCGTTGTCGGCAGTCCGCGATTGACGAATGAAGCGCTGCACGTGTTGCACAAGTTTGCGACAGAGCTCGTCGGCACTGAAAACTACACGACGACTGATCTGCTCAGCCTGCGAAGCTTTTTCAATAACCTCGGCGCGCCGTTGGCGACTCATCGTGACATTCGTTATGCAAGGACGATCGTTCAAATAGGCGGCGATCCCAGTGAGCTACAGCCGCTGACCGGCAAGCAGATGCGACAGGCAGTCAGAAACGGTGGCGCCACGCTCGTGCTCGTCAACTCTGTTCCGATTCGTCTGCGCGAACAGGCGAAGATCTTTCTGCATGTCAGGCCGGGAACCGAAGACGCGATTGTGCTCGCGCTCGCTGATCCTGCAAATGCTTCGCTCGCGGCACAAAAAGCCGGAGTGGAAGCGAGCGCAATAGATGCGGCGCGCGAGGCGATAGCAAACAGCACAGGCGACGTGGTTGTGATGTTTGGGCACGAGCTCAGCAGTGAGGCGCAAGCAATCATCGCGCAATTGCCGCAGACGTTTGCCGCAGAAGGGCGCCGGATTCTGCTTCATCCCTTGCCGTTCTTCAACAACAGCATCGGCGCGCACGACATGGGCATGATGGATCGGCCACTGTCACCGCGACAGATTCTTGACGCGGCCGGCAGCGACATTCGCGCGCTCTACGTTGCCGGTAGTTTCTTACCGGAACACCTCGATGCACGCGAGGATGCGCTTTCGAAACTTGATTTTTTAGTGGTGCAGGAGCTCTTTGAAAACGAGACGACAGCGGCTGCTGACGTGGTGCTGCCTGCCGCTTCTTACGCCGAGCAGGACGGCACGTTTACGAATAACGACGGCTTGG
>DASUYO010000373.1:0-7607 GCA_036377375.1 Pyrinomonadaceae bacterium | reverse complement strand
GACTGCGCATCGGAACACCCGCCGTGACGACGCGTGGCATGAAGGAATCAGAGATGCGCGAGATTGGACGCCTGATAGCCGATGTAATCCATACGCCGCAGTCGGAGGATGTGCGGAACAAAGTTAAGCGCGACGTCGCAGATCTCACTGCGCGCTTTCCGCTGTATCCGAAGCGACTCAGCGTGAAAGTCAGTTAATCGTTTCGTCTCTCTCTAGGGGCGGGCCGAGGAAGCACAGTTGATTCCCACCGCTGGTATTCGGTCTTGAGTTGCTCAAACATTGCGGGATTTTTCTTGCTGAAGTCTGCGCGCTCTCGTTCATCAACTGCAAGATCGAACAGGTATTGTTGTGTGCCGTCATTCAGGTACTTCCACCGATCTTTGAGTGCAGCGGACTGGTTCGAGTTGCGCCAGAACAATGTGCGACGAGTTGCCGTGCGACGCGGGTCGCGGAGAAGCGGCAGTAAATCGAATCCATCGAGCGGGTAAGCGGGATCGGCTTTCGTTTGCGTAGCGGCAAGGATTGTCGCAGTCCAGTCCATCGTAATCGCTACTCGACGACTGACCTGACCAGCCTGCACAACTCCAGGCCAACGAACGATCGCGGGCACGCGTATTCCGCCTTCCCATAAACTGAATTTTTGGCCCGTGAACGGCCAGTTATAAGAGAACCTCTCGCCACCGTTGTCGCTCGTAAAAATAACCAAAGTATCTCGACTGAGATCGGATTGATCCAACACACGCAAGACCTGCCCAATACCGTTGTCGAGACTTCTCATCATCTGTGCATACGTCTTCAACGAGCCACCTGAGACAAAGGCGTTATAGCCGAGTCCAAGCGTGCGGCTGACCGGTTCATCGGCTGGTCCTTCCCAGGGCCAGTGCGGTGCAGTGTAGTGAAGACTCAAATAGAATGGACGGCTGGTGCGGCCTTTGCGACGGCGGCTAATGTATTGCACTGCACGTTCAGTAAGCATTTGCGTAACGTAGCCTACGCGTTCAACCGGAACTTTGCCCTCATAAAAATCGAGATTGCCTGTCATGTCTTTATGGGTGAAGAAATCGACTGCTCCACTCATAATTCCAAAGAACTCATCGAAGCCGCTTTGAATTGGTCCAAAATTTGGCAAGTACCCGAGGTGCCATTTGCCGATCAGTGCTGTGTCGTAACCGTTGTGTTTTAGCAACGATGCAATCGTCGGATGTTCAGGCGGTAAACCGAGTGTTAATGACTTTTCACCTAAGTCGCTCCTCTCCGTCAGCGGTTCTTCCAAACCGACACGAGTGCGCGCGGGATAACGGCCCGTGATGAATGCGCATCGTGTTGGCGTGCAGACTGGTGAAGCCGAATAAGCGTTGAGGAGACGCACGCCTTGCGTCGACAGTTGATCGAGGTTTGGGGTTTGATAGTCGGGACGTCCATAACAACTCAAATCGCCGTAACCAAGATCATCGGCGAGGATGAAGAGAATGTTCGGCCGGCGACGTGCTTGCGCCAACAGATTAGGGCCAATCGTCGCACCAGCCACAGCGGCACCAAGGAATTGACGGCGAGTGAATTTTGACATGCGGCGGATTTTACATCACACGATCTTCGTTCGTAGTACCTCCTGAGGAGATGCCGACTACGCGTTCGATCCCTCAGTCGCACCTGGAAGCCGTCCTCAATAACGGTGGTGGTGGAGGTAGGCCCGATGACGTGCGGGTCATTCCTTCTTTTTTCCGTATTCCTCCAAGCACTTATCCAAGGGGTCACCCTCTTTGTAAATGCAATTGCAGAAGCGCAGGCAGTCCTCGGGGCGAGCATTATTGCGGCATCCGTTCGTGCACTCGAGTTCAGAATTGCCAGGCCGGATGTCGTATATAAAAGCGTTGATGATGATCACTGCGGCGACAACTGCGACAACGCCTCCAAAAAACACCCAGGGAAACTTTCGCGACATCTTCTGATTTGGTGTTGTCCCGACGTCGCTCGTTGACGCAAAGGGCAGAATGTATTTCAACCGCGCGTAGTCCCAACACAGCAAATACAAGTTTGCCAACACCATGAGCGTAGTGATGCGAGTGCCTTCAAAGCGGGTCGCATAGGCCAACACACAAATGTTGAAGATGATCGGGAAATAAAGAATCGCTCCCAGCAACGCTGTCCTCGGGATGAGCAACAGCAGCGCCACCGTCAGCTGGCCTATGCCGATAAACGTGTAGTAAAAGCCGGTAAGATGTAACGCGTCAAAGTAGTGACCCAGTGGATGATTCGAGGGCAACGCGGTAAACCGCCCTCCCATCACTTTCACTATGCCAGAAGGGATAAACCCCAGGGCCAATGCGACGCGACAAAAGACGGCGAAGTAGCGCAACCATTGGTTCCTCTTGCATTCTTCGTAGAGATGGTCAAGGTTTGCAAGTAGGTTCATAAGATCCAAATCAAATGGGTGCAGTACGCTCCAATTCCGGCGGCATAACGTTTGATATGCCAGCGCCAACGGCGCGGATAAAGCCGAAGCAAGTGCCAGCGCCAAAGGCGCACAATATGAAAACCAGGGGCAAGCGCCGAACAACGTGAGGCGCGTCGCCCCTGGTAAGAGCGCAATGGCGGTGAAGCTCTGAAAGAGCGGAATAATTTACGGTTGATATTTGCACTTTCAATGCTCTCTTCAAGAATTATTGCCTATACCAGCGGCGACGCGTTCCGCTGCGCTTCACGCTTGCCCCTAGCTTTCGTATTGCGCGCCTTTGGCGCAGGCATTAGCGACTTTTCGTGCAAAGCTGGTTGAAGGGTTGAAGGGGTTGAAGGGGCTTTGCACGAAACGTCGGTTTGGGATTGATTTCTTAGCAAGGTGCTCCGGAGGAGCGCGATGTTTATAGCCTCGTGTTGTTAATTAGTCCCGCGCTCAAGCGGAGCGCCATGTGCTTTAATGTTTTCAGTTACATGCCGCTCCTACGGGAGCGGAATCAGTAACTGACAGAGGGCTATAAACATGTTGCTCCTCCGGAGCAAAGAACCTCGAGTGCTTGAAAAGGACTTCCCCAAGATTTACGGACTCCTTTTTACCTCGTAGACACAGAGGGATACTAATCCAGGTGCTCTCAAGAGAAGCAATTCTATCCTAGACGGAATTAAAGCTTTTATAAACGCAAACCGATACGGTAATCAAGAGACTTTCACCACCACTGACCATTGATTTTCCCACAGACCCCTACATGCTGGTCGATGGTGAGATGCCTAACCGGATTGCAAAAGGTAATTGTGCCTTCCCCGAATAAATGCTCCCCAAGTAGGACTCGAACTGAACGACACGTTTGACGTAAACCGATTTAGTAACTCAATACCCACAAAGAAGCACAAACAGCACACAAATCGATTTTCTGTTTTGTGCTTCTTTGTGGCCTTGCCAGCCGTGTTATCCTCTTTGTCCCATCGATTCTGAACTGTTCTAATAATGAATAAATGCTTGAAGTTTTTGGGCCGGATGGACTGATCGCCAACGCGCATCCTGAGTATGAATATCGACCGGGCCAAATCGACATGGCGCGGGCGGTGATGCGCGCGTTTGAGGAGAAGCGACACCTCATTGTCGAAGCGGGAACAGGCACCGGCAAGACGCTCGCTTACCTCGTTCCCGCGGTTGCGGCGGCACTCGGCGGCAATGGTCGTGTCATCGTCTCCACCGGCACCAAAAACTTGCAGGAACAGTTGATGGAGAAAGACATCCCTTTTCTCCAAAGCATCCTACCCAAACCGTTCTCCGCGACCTACATGAAAGGTCGAAACAACTATCTTTGCCTCAACCGGCTTGCACGCGCGCAGTCAGCGCCAGTGCTCGAAGGGCTTGACGAAGTCGATTACTTCGAAGAGGTCTGTCACTGGTCGCGCGAGAGTGAAACGGGCGACCGCGCGGAGCTGGCAAACTTACCTGAGTCGCTCTCGTTCTGGCGCCACATCGATGCGCGCACAGAATCGTGCCTGGGCCAGAAATGTCCTGAGTTCAACGCCTGCTTCATCACTCGCATGCGCAATCGCGCGCAGGAAGCCGATATCGTCGTCGTAAATCATCATCTGTTCTTCGCTGATCTGAGTTTGCGCAACGGCAACTACGGCTCGGTCCTTCCAGACTACACCGCGGTTATTCTCGACGAAGCTCATCTGGTTGAGGAGGTCGCTTCCGAATACTTCGGAGCTCAAATTTCTAACTATCAGATCGAAGACCTGGTGCGCGATCTCGGATCGTTGACGATCGAAGACGCGGCAGTTGATCAGGAGCTAACGCACAGTGTCGCGCGCATGTCGCGGTTTGCCGACAACTTTTTCATGGGCTTTCGCGATGGCCGCGGCGAGGAAGGCCGGTATCCGATCGTCCCCGGCACTTTCGCGAGGAGAAACTCGAGCGGCGAGCTGGAAGCGACTCCGCTGGGTGAGCTTTACACCGCCCTTAACACTGCGATCGCACGCACAGAAACAACACTCGACGCGTTAAAAGACAAACCGCCTGAGATTGAGAATCTCGTCCGTCGATTGCGCGAGATCCATTTTGAGCTGGAGTTCATTGTTACCGGCGCGGATAAGAAATTTGTCTACTGGCTCGAACGCCGGAATCGCGGTGTGTTTCTACGTGCGTCGCCGATCGACGTTGCCGGAATGCTTCAGGACAAGTTGTTTGAAGAAGTGCCGACGGTAGTGCTCACTTCTGCAACACTGTCGAGCGGCGGAAACTTTACTTTCATTCGCGACCGGCTTGGATTGGATACTGCCGACGATCTCATCGCGACCTCCAGCTTCGACTATGAGAACCAGGCGATTCTTTACCTGCCTCCAAGGATGCCAGATCCGAGAGATCGCAACTGGTTAGAGGCGGCGGCTGCTGAAGTCACTCGCATACTCAATGCTACCGAAGGGCGTGCGTTTGTCTTGTCGACAAGTCTGGCGGGCATGCAGTCATTGTTTGAAAATGTGTGGGCGGAGATCGATTATCCGTGTCTGGTCCAGGGCAGCGCTTCAAAGAGTCAACTGTTGAAGAAATTTCGGGAGACGCCAAACGCAGTGCTGTTTGCGACGTCGAGTTTTTGGCAAGGCGTAGATGTGCGCGGTGAACAGTTGTCGTGTGTGATCATCGACAAGCTGCCGTTTGCGGTACCGACTGATCCGATCGTTGCCGCTCGACAGCGGTACATCGAAGACAGCGGCGGCTCGAGTTTTTACGAGTACAGCGTGCCGCAGGCGATCATCGCATTGAAGCAGGGCCTGGGACGTTTAATTCGCAGCACGACAGATCGAGGTGTGTTGGCGATACTCGACCCGCGTTTGCGGACGAAGGGTTATGGGCGAACGTTTTTGCAAAGCCTGCCGCCGTGCCGGGTGACTTCGCGGATCGACGATCTTGCGAGTATCTTATCTTCAAGTTAATTATGCCTGGACTATTCGAAGTAATGATCGAGCGAAACTTCTCCAGCGCGCATCAATTGCGCGGTTATAAGGGGAAGTGTGAAAACCTGCATGGCCACAACTACAAGATCGAGATCTATGCGCGTGGACGCGAGCTCGACAATATTGGTTTGTTGGTTGATTTTGTTGAGCTGAAAGTTGCGGCGGATGAAGTGGTGACTTACCTGGACCACAGAAACATCAACGAGCTGCCGCCATTTGACGAGTTGCAGCCGTCGGCTGAGAACCTGGCGAAGTATGTGCTCGAGCGCGTCGCACAGCGCGTGGGTGATGAGCGCGTGCAGATTTACAAAGTGCGGTGTTTCGAGACGCCCACCAGCGTCGCCACGTACCAGCTCGATTAGTTATTTAGCCGCAGATGAACGCAAATAAACGCAGATCCGATCTGCGTTTATTTGCGTTCATCTGCGGCTAAATAATCTTACTTTCCCAATGGTTCCGGAAGATCGGCGACGGTGTAGGCCATGACGGCCATCGTAGCGACACATAACGCGAGCTCGCGTGGGTTGACCTTATCGAGTGTGTCAGCCGGCGTGTGATGAATGTCGAAATAATGAGTGCCATCCACGTCCAGGCTGGCGCCCACCACTCCTTCCCTCATGATTGGTCCAATGTCCGCACCACCACCGTCCAGCGCGATCCGATCGGCGCCGATACCTGAGAGAAGTTTCGCAATCTCCTGCAAGTTAGCTCGCGCTTGCAGCGGTGCTGTCGCAACCAGGCCGAATCCTTCCGGTCGATACACGCCCGAGTCCGATTCAATTGCGAGAACATGATTTGGGATCTCTGCGCGATGCGCGTCGCGATAAGCGTTGCCACCGCGCAAACCGTTCTCCTCATTCGTGTAGAGCACTACACGGATCGTCCGACGCGGTCTTAGCCCAAGCTCCTTGAGCAAGCGCACGGCTTCCCATGCGACGATGCAACCGCCACCGTCATCGTGCGCACCCTGGCCCACGTCCCACGAATCAAAATGGCCGCCGATCAAAACGACTTCATCCGGTTTCTCTGAACCCTTGAGCTCCGCAATCACGTTCGCCGACTCGGCGTCAGGCAAAAACTTTGCTTCCATCTTCAGCCTCAGCTTTGGGTGATCGCCTCGATCGATCATGCGCTGCAAAAACTCTGCTACTTCGATCGTCACCGCTGCAACCGGGATCTTTGGCAGAGCGGGATCGTAGTTCATCGCGCCCGTATGCGGTGTTTGCAGGCTCACAGGCGTGATTGAGCGGACAAGTGCAGCAACAGCGCCGTAGCGCGCTGCACGTGAAGCACCTTGCAGGCGATAGAGGACAGTGGCGCCGTAATCCGTGAAAGGAGCGTTATAGACGACGATCTTTCCGTGCACCTGCTCGCCGAGACGATCAAGCTCGGCAAAATCGCGTACTACAACAGCCTCAGCCGAAATACCTTCAGGTGGAGTGGCGATACTATTTCCGAGGCCCAGCATCTGAAGTTTTCTCGCGACGGGAGTCAGCATCTCGAGGCTCTCTTCACCACGCACCCAGTGGGGCACCATCACTTTTTCAGTACGCACATTGTCGAGCCAATCCCGTTTCATTTCAGTGATGGCCCATTCGATCGCACGCTCGAGATTTTTCGAGCCGCTTAGACGATTACCGATATGGTCTGTCAGATGTGCGAGTCTTGAGTAAGCGTGGTCGCTTGTGAGTGCTGCACCGATAACTCGTGCCGCCGCCGCGCGATAAGCGTCGATCTTCACGGTTGGCGGCGGCAAAGGCGTCGGTGTTGGTGTTGGTGAAGCGAGTGGCTGTGCGATCGGACCCGGACTTTGTGGTGTTTGAGTTTGAACTGGCGAAGTGCTGATAAAAATGAGCGTAGAGACGACTGCGAAGAGTTGTGAAAGACGCACGTGCAGAGATTCCTCCGTGGACCATGTAAAAACCGGGAGAGTTTAGCGCAGCCACAAAAAAGCACAAGCGAGAAATCCGAAAGGGTGATGCAGGCTGTGATCCTCTGAAGTGTTAAGGTTGTGTGTAACGGACAGCTCGCGCAACCAATCGGAATTCTGAGGGTCCTGTTCAGTGAGCTGTTGCATGATCTCGGTGGAGGCTTTGTATTCCTCTAACGCGTTTGTCAGTTCCCCTTTATCTTGATAAAGACTTCCAACACGATTCAGAGAAACTGAGAGGTCACGTTGCCACATA
>DASUYO010000372.1:0-5486 GCA_036377375.1 Pyrinomonadaceae bacterium | reverse complement strand
CGCGTGTTGATTGAACATCGAGTCAATCACGTGAGCGAATGCTTCGTAGGTTGAAAGAAAGCCGTGCCGGCCGGTAAGCAGGTAACCTTCGAGCATGCCTTCCATCGTATGCTCGCTCAGCATTTCAATGACTCTGCCGTCCCGAGCGAGTTCGCCGCCATCGTTGTCCTCGGGAAATGACTCGTCGATCCAAAACTTCTTGGTTACTTCGTAGATCGCGTCGAGCCGGTTAGAGGTCGTTTCGTCTGGACCGAAAACGCGGAACGAGTTCATGTTCCGTTTCATCACGTCGCGCAGAAAGGCGCCCAAGGGCCACACGTTGCCGGCTTCGGTCTGCCCTGCCTTGTCGAACTTAGTCGCGTAATCACGGAAGTCCGGCAGTCGGAGATTCTTCTTCAGCAATCCGCCGTTGGCGTGCGGGTTTGCGCCCATGCGTCGGGTCCCGGTTGGCGCGAGCTCACGGATTTCCGGAATTACAGTCCCGTTGGCGTCGAACAACTCTTCGGGTTTGTAGCTGCGCAGCCAGTCTTCAAGCAGCTTCAGGTGCGCCGGATTTTTTCTCACATCCGCGACGGGCACTTGATGTGCTCGCCAAAAACCTTCGAGTTTGTGTCCGTCGACTTCGGCCGGTGACGTCCAACCTTTGGGCGTCCGCAGCACGATCATGGGCCAGGGAGGCCGAGTGGCAATACCAGAGTCGCGAGCTTCGCGTTGAATCGATCGGATGCGCTGCATGCAATCATCCAATGTCGCCGCCATTGCCTGATGCATCGAATCGGGATCAGAACCTTCCACGAAGTAGGGCATGTAGCCATAGCCCTTGAACAGGTCCTCGAGTTCCTGATGGCTTACCCGTGCCAGCAGGGTCGGATTGTTGATCTTGTACCCGTTGAGATTCAGGATGGGCAGCACAGCGCCGTCGCGAATCGGATTGAGGAATTTGTTGATGTGCCACGAGGTGGCGAGTGGTCCTGTTTCGGCTTCGCCATCGCCCACGACTGCCGCGACTATTAAGTCGGGATTATCGAACGCGGCGCCGCATGCGTGCGACAAAACATAGCCCAGCTCGCCACCTTCGTGGATCGAGCCCGGCGTTTCGGGAGTGCAGTGACTGCCGATGCCACCGGGAAACGAAAACTCTTTGAAAAAACGGGTTAAGCCGTCCAGGTCCTGGCCCTTCTCTGGATAGATTTCCGAGTAGGCTCCTTCGATGTAAACCGGCCCCAGCACGCCGGGCGCTCCGTGACCTGGGCCCGCCATGTAAATCATGTCAAGGTCGAACAGTTTTATGACCCGATTCAAATGCGTATATATAAAGGAGAGCGCAGGGCTGGTGCCCCAATGTCCAAGCATGCGCGGTTTGATATGTTCGGGCTTCAGTTCTTCACGCAGCAGCGGGTTGTCCTGAAGGTAGATCATGCCCAGGGCGAGATAATTCGTGGCCCGCCAAAACGCGTGCAGCTTTTTTAATTCCTCATTGCTCAATGGCGCGCCTTTTACTGTCGAACGCGCGACTCCGTAACTGCTCAACTCGCCCAATGATGCTTTCGTCGCAACCATAAGTCCTCCTGAATTCCTAGCTATTCTTGTCTGTTACGCTGCCTTCGTCCCGGCCTCGCGCTTCGAAGCGATGACCGCCATCAAACTTTCCCATGACTTAGCGAATGACTTTGTTCCTTCGTCTTGCAGGCGCTCAGCCAGCACGTCGATGTCGATTCCAGCGGCGGCGAACTCCGCTAACACCCGTTCGCAATCGCCGCCATCCGCGGCCATCATCGAGCCGAGTTCTGTTTCTTCTGCGACCGCCGTCAACGTACCTTCGGGCATCGTGTCGATCGTGAAAGACGCCGCGAGCTCTTTGACATACAGAGCCGGCGAAGCTTGAGGATCTTTAACTCCGGTGCTGGCCCAAAGGAGACGCTGCGGCCATGCGCCCGCGCTGTAGAGCCGAACCCAGCGCGACGAAGTTAGTAATTCGCGCGCTGCCTTGTACGTGCGTGACGCGATGGCGATGCCCAGTTTGGTTCGTAGTTCGGCAGGCACCTTGTCTTTGACGGCAGCGTCCCAGCGACTGATGAATACCGACGCCACTGATCCAACATTCGCTCTTAGACCAGCATCGATGCGTCTCTCAATTCCCCGAACGAACGCTTCGGCTGCGGCCAAATACTGTTCACGGGAAAACAGAAGGGTTACGTTAACAGGGACGCCGGCAAAGATCGCCTCTTCGATCGCCGGCAATCCTTCCTTCGTGCCGGGGATCTTGATGAAGACGTTCGGACGGCACGCCCTCGCAAACAGATCTTTTGCTGCCGCAACGGTGGCGGCTGTGTCGTGCGCGAGCAACGGCGATACCTCGAGTGATACCCAACCATCGACGCCGTTTGTCTGGTCATAGATCGGCCGAAAGAGATCGGCGGCGCGAATAAGATCGGCCAACGCGAGTTCAAAGAAAACCTGCTCCTCGGACTTCCCTTCCCTCAGCTTGCCGCGAATATCCCTGTCGTATGCAGTGCTATTCTTAATCGCTTGTTCGAAAATTGTCGGATTTGAAGTAAGTCCGGTTACAGACAACTCGTGGATGTATCGTTTGAGTGTGCCCTGATCGAGCAGGTCACGCGTAATATTGTCGAGCCAGAGACTCTGACCCAGTTTATGTAAGAGTGTAGTTGCGCGCAGCTTACTTCCGCGCGGGGGCAAATCGGTTTTAGTTTCAGTCATCAGTGACTCCTCGTCTCACTTCACCGCCGATGTAGAGCAATGGGCGTTCCAGCGAAATATGGTGAATTCCGGCGACAATTAGAATTCTTGGTTCGTGATTTCATGATTTATTCGTGAAATTACGAGTTGTGATCGGGTGTGGAGTCGCGCTTGATAAAGCTAGTCGCGAGCAGTAGCGAACCGGTCGATAACGCGTTCACGGTTGTTTCTTTCGGTCATATCTGAGCTTGCCTTGTGGCAAACGAGGGTGAAGATTAGAAGTAGTAAGGGTGCTGCTTGGTCCAAGTATGTCTGTCTAAGCGCCGGCGTGCGCCGCACTCCAAACAGGAGCGATAAGGTTCGTCATTTACCGTGTAGGGCCGGCTCATATGCGAGTGCCGGCACCCGAGAATCCGCCTGAAGACGCTCGCAATTGGTTTCGTTGGATTGCTCCAGAGTCTCATCGGCATCGTTGCTCTACTTGGAAGGTTCGGAAGCTTCGGCGACGAATGTGACTGATATCTGCAGCCCATCGGACGACCTTACGTCAATCGTTAGTTCTTTCATCGATTTTCTATCGCTGGTCAGCAACAGCTTCCCTGATCCAATCACTTCTCCCTTGACAGCGCCGCCAGTGATCTTCAGAACAATCGCCTCCGGCGACGAGGCTGCCGCCTTCCATGTTCCTTCCGCTTGCAGCAGGAGATCAGCAGTAACTGTAATCAATGCCGTGCCGTTTTGCCTGAGGACGACAAGGGCCGAAGTGATCTTTCGGTCGTCGACTATTGAACTCATCTTACCGTGTCCCTTTGCCTTGATGATCAGCGACTCTGATTCTTGTGTTTGTGCGGACACAGGAAGCAGTAATCCCGCGAACAGCACCAGCAACACGGCGTTATAAGGTCGTAGTAATCGTTTGAGTCTCTTCATAATCGCCTCCGATACATCCACATCATCACCTCGCCAGCACTTGGCCCATGGCTGCTATTTCTTCTCGATCACAAACTTCATTCCAAACTTACGCCCGACGCCGTTGTAGAACCCGCCGAACTCATCACTCGCAAGATTTCCCTGGAAGTCACGCGGATTGAAGTGATTCGTCAGGTTGAAAACTTTCACGCCTACTCTGAAGCGATAGTGCTCGCTGAACCGCCCGGGAGCGGAAACGCTCTTTAGCACTTGCATGTCGAGCGAGACGAAGTCGCGAAAGCGACCCGAGCGATTGCGTTGGCCCACGACGTTGCGATCTTCGTCCATGACTGACAGCGGAAAGCCGTTGCGAATTTCGAGCACCGGCGCGACGGTGATCCCATACTTCGCGCCGAAGTTACCCCAGAACATGAAACGGTTCGGCGCGTCGTACGGCAGCAACGATCGTTCGTTCGGTCGAATGATAGGGTTCTCGAAGTTGGCGTAGTAAGAATTGAAGTCATTCAAATCGCCGGTCGCTCTGGACCGGACGTAAGACGCATTCAGCTCATCCGTCCCGCGAAACGTGTACCGCGTGGTGACCTGAAATTCCCTATAACGTGATTGGCCGCTGTTGCTGAGCGACAACGTATCGCCTGGCGTTGCAGACTGAATTGGGTTGAGCACGTATTCGCGCGTGGCTTGACGTTGTTGGAAACCCACACGGACCAGAAGGTTCTTCAGCCACTCGCGATCGAATTCAATATTCCAGTTGACGCTGCGCGGAGTGAGGAACTGTCCGTCTGCAAGCGCCAGGTGTTGTCGCTGACTAACCTGCTGCCCATCCAATCCGAAGCTGGTATTAATTCGATCCTGTAACTGCGGGAACGTGGCGATGTTCAAACTGATCTGGTCGTAAAACAATCCGACGCCGCCGCGTATCACCGTCCGGCCGTCGCGGATTGGACTGAAGGCAAATGCCAGCCGAGGCGCGAGATTGTTCTCGCGTGCAATTGTGTCGCGATCCAAACGAGCGCCATACTCTATGGTCAGACGATCGTTGATGGTCCACTTATCCTCGAAGAACGACGCAAACTCAGTTGTGTTGCGGCTCTGGATACCGTCGCCAACAAAATCGATCTGCTGACTAATCGTGCCGTCGCGTCGCAGGATACGGACGGTGTTGCTCGTGTTACGACCATCAAACGTCGTGTGTGTCAGGCCTACGCCAACCTTCATGAAGTGCGTGCCGGCAAAATCCGGCGGCGTGAAGTTGTAGATTTCCAATGCCTCCACGCGCGTGCTGCGACGGTCCTGCCGGTTGAAGTAATTGCCTGAGTTCACGTTCGGAGCAAAGTTCATCACTTGCTCGCCAGAGCTTGGGAACACGTCGGCATCGAATTTCTTAATGCTGAGATACGATTCAAGCAGGGCCTTATCGCTCACTGTCCACCGCTCGTTTAGTCCCCAGAAAAAGCCTCTCTGTTTGTAGTTCGGCGTGACTTCCTCTGGATTGAAAGTGTTGAGTCCGACAAACCTGAGCTTTTCCGGAAAGAGTGAAAACGTGCTGGTGAGATGGTGCCTGGAGTTGACCTCCCAATCCATCTGCGTGACCGAATCGAAACTCTCGAGACCTGTATCACGCTTATCAGACGGTAGACTCTCAACGGGAGTGCGCACGAAACGATATTCGAATGATTGCATGAACCATAGTTTGTTTTCCTTGATTGGGCCACTGAACGCCAGCCGCGGAGTGAATGATTCGACTCCACTCCAAGTCCCACCGCGCCGTCGAAACCGTGGGAAAAAGCTCTGCGCCTCGACATTGAATTTGTCTGTGCCGGAACGCGTTGCTACGGCAGTTACGCCGCCGGTGA
>DASUYO010000371.1:0-2842 GCA_036377375.1 Pyrinomonadaceae bacterium | reverse complement strand
AACCGCGGCGACAACTTCGCCACCACGACCGATCGAGCCTGGGATGAAGTGATTCACACGAACGTCGACAGCCTGTTTGCAGTGACCAAGCCGATCTACAAGCAGATGATCCGGCAACGCAAGGGAATCATCCTCAACATCACATCCATCGGCGCGATGCGCGCACTGCCGACAGCCGTGCACTACGCTACTTCGAAGGCTGCGATGATCGGTTTTACTAAATGCCTGTCACGCGAGGCGGCGACCTTCGGCGTGAGAGTCAACGCGATCGCGGCAGGAATATTCGACACCGATCTGGCCCAGGCGCTTCCCGATCGTTTGCTACAGATGCACGATTTCTGGACCTCAGCGGGACGCCTCGGTCGCCCCGAAGAGCTCGCGGAGTACGCGGCGTTCATGGTGAGTGAGCGGAATAGTTTTATGAACGGGGAAGTAGTGATCGTTGATGGTGGCGCCATCACTTAAGCCGCAGATGAACGCAGATAAACGCAGATCAGCGTTAATCAGCGTTAATCTGCGGCTTTATTCTTTTTTGAAGCTCACGCACTGTCCGTTGAATCTCACCTAAGCGCCTGAACGCTGCTGTCGATCTCAGCCAATCTTTATTATCAAACGCCGGAATTCCCGAGATCACCTTGCCCGCTGGAATGTCATGGCTTGTCGCGCTCTTTGCTGTCAGCACGGCGTCGTCGCCAATCGTCAAATGACCAGCCACGCCTGCCTGGCCGGCGAGTATCACGCGATTGCCGATGTGCGAGCTGCCTGCGAGTCCGACCTGCGCGCACAGCAACGAATCTTCTCCGACCGTACACGAGTGGCCAATCTGAACGAGATTGTCCAACTTCGTGCCGCGCGAGATTCGACTCTCTCCTACCGACGCACGATCGATCGTCGTCGCAGCACCGATCTCCACGTCATCTTCGATCACAACGCGGCCCGTTTGGGGAATCTTCAACCATCGTTTCTCTTCGTCTTTGGCGTAACCAAAACCGTCACAGCCAATCACGGAGTTGTTGTGGATAATGACGCGCTCACCGATGACCGTACGCTCACGAATGGCGACGCCTGAATGGATGACTGAGCCGCGTCCGATCGTGACCTCGTCATAGATCGTCACGTTTGGAAAAATGCGAACGTCGTCGCCGATGAACGCATTTCGGCCAACTACCACGCACGCCCCGATCGCCACGCGCTTGGCCAGTCGTGCTGTTGGATCGATCACTGCTGACGGATGAATGAATGGCTCGATCTCGGCTTCTGGGTTAAGAATTCGCAAAGCGCGCGTGTAGGCGAGATACGGGTCCTTCGCACGCAGTATTGCGATCTGCTTTTCGGTTTTTGCGTCTTCACTGAGATAGATTGCGGAAGCGCGAGTCGCGTTCACGCGCGGCGTGTAACGCGGATTCGCGAGGAAAGTGACATCTCCCTCGCCCGCCACATCTAATCCTCCTGCGCCCGTAATTTCGATATCGTCAGTGACGCCCTCAACACGCGCACCAGTTCGTTCTGCGAGTTCTGAAAGTTTCATCTTCTTCATCCTGTCTACATGATCGACACCGGATCGATCTCCAAATTGATTGACCGCAAATTAATGCCATTGTCGGCCGCAGATTTCAGCGCTGCATCTGCAACTTCGCGCAAATTTTTCCGACTCCTCGACTTAATTAGAATCTGAAAACGATGCTCACCTTTCAGGCGCGAGAGTGGCGCCGGAGCCGGACCAAGTATCCGACACTTCCTATCCTGATTGACACGATCGAGCTGTTTGCGAAGCTCGAGACTATCATTCCGAACACGACCCAAATCCGGTCCATGCACCAGCAGACTCGCCAACGCCACGAACGGCGGATACGAATGGTTTTGCCTATAGCGAAGCTCCTCGTCGTAGAAGCCTTCATAGTCCTGTGCACAAGCATGCCGCAAAGCGTAGTGATAAGGATGATACGTCTGAATCAGAACTCTTCCCGGGCGATCACCGCGACCCGCGCGACCCGCAACCTGCGTGATTAACTGAAACGTTCGCTCCGCGGATCGAAAGTCCGGCAGCGCCAGGCCTACGTCAACTGAAACCACACCAACTAAAGTCACAGTCGGAAAGTCATGACCCTTCGCCAGCATCTGCGTTCCGACCAGCGTATCGATGCGGCCGGCGCTGAAGTCTGCCAGCGACTGCTCGAAAACTTTGCGCCGCGCCGTCGTGTCGCGATCGATACGCGCGATGCGCAGTGCGGGGAAGAGCAGCCTCAGCATTTCTTCAAGTTGCTCGGTGCCTTCGCCGACGTAGTAGATGTATTTCTTTCCGCACGCCGGACACACGTGCGGCACTGCTTCGCGATGATTGCAGTAGTGGCAAACGATCACGCGCTCGCTGCGATGATAGGTGAGTGTAACGTCGCAGTTGGGACACTGAATCGATTCACCACACGAGCGACAGAGAATAAAACTCGAATAACCACGCCGATTCAGTAGGATGATCGACTGCTCTCCACGATCGCGCGTCTCACGAATTGCCTCGAGCAATTCATCAGAAAACACACGAGGTTTTCCGTGTCGCGCAAAAACAGTTCGCATGTCGACGATCTTCGCATCAGCCATAGGCCGTGCCGCAATACGCTGAGGTAACGTGACGAGGTGATACTTGCCTTTACGTGCGTTATTAAAAGATTCGAGCGAGGGAGTTGCCGAGCCGAGAACTACCGTGGCCGATTCTTTTTGTGCGCGGACGATCGCGACGTCGCGAGCGTTGTAATAAGGCGACTCCTGTTGCCGGTAAGATGATTCGTGTTCTTCGTCAACAACGATCAGTCCGAGGTTATTGACTGGCGCGAATACAGCCGAGCGC
>DASUYO010000370.1:0-5697 GCA_036377375.1 Pyrinomonadaceae bacterium | reverse complement strand
ATTTCCGAATCATCTGACATACGACACTCACCTATGGTTGAGTTAAGACGAAGAATACACGGACAGGTTCTATACGCCAAATTATGTTTTCCGGTTGCATGGGGCTGCCTCGATAGACTTTCGGCCACTTAAAAGGGCATTATTGAGTTTCAAATCTCAACGAGAAGCCTCAGGGAGGATGTTACTGTGGAAATAACCAAGGCACTCGCAGCGCTGCAACCACTTTACGGCAAGGACAATGTGGAGATCATTACGACCGACGGCAGGCGGGTGCGTGGCACAGTCCGGAGCATGAAGACCACTCAGGCCCTCACGACTCCCAGCGTGAAGATCCAGGTTGCGAATGGACAGATCATCAAGATCCCTTTCCCGACAATAGCGGAAATTAAAGATCACAATCTCTAACGGATATACCGGATTTTCGCTTAGTTCAGAGTTCAAGCTTCAGCTTGCGGTTCCTTGCTGTCACGCAGGCAAGCTAAAGCTTGAACTCTGAACTATCTATAATTCCCCTTTCTGTGTGTTTGGCGTATAGTACGCCGTTCTATGCCCCCTCCCTTGATCATCGAGGATTTTGGTAGCCGCATCGCAAGTGTCTGGTCTGAGCTTCGCCCCGCAACACGCGTCTTAGTCGAACGCGCTTTACACGCCACAAACGAACCGCAGGCCACGCGCAATTTTCATTACGACGCGCGCGCAGATCTCGAGCTCAGTCGCTTTCTCGCCGCACTTGATGATCGCGTGGCGGAAAAGACCAACTCTCTCGATGCCGAAAAGAACGGCAAACTGAAATCAATCGCCGACACGTGCGCCGCGGTTTTGCTTGAAAAAACAGAATCAGCCGAAGTGTTTACTCAACTCGTGCGTCGCGCCGAAATGCAACGAGATTACCGTCGCATCGATACTCTTGCCGACGCTCTGACTTCACGCTTTCCGCCCAGTGAGATCTGCGAACTGGCGCGCTCGGGAGACACAGTTGTGCGCGAGCTCGCGAATGAAGCACTCGCGCGCTGTCCGGTTTCGGTGTTGACTTCTTTGCTTAACGATCCAGTCGACGCGGAAACGGCTCAGGCCGCACTGCGACGACAAGTGGTGGAGTATGGATCGGAAGACGCGCGGCAGATCCTCAGTGAGCTCGATCAAGAGCAGACGTTTTAAGCCGCAGATAAACGCAGATCTGCGTTTATCTGCGGCTTATATGTGTCGGAGGCGGTCGACGACTTGATCGATCAACCAGTTAGGAGTTGAAGCCCCGGCTGTGACGCCGACTCTCTTCACGTTCTTCAAGTCATCAGGATTGATCTCGGCAGGAGTTTCGATCAGAAAACTCTTCGCACACTGTTCCTGGCAAACTGCTAACAACTTGACGCTGTTTGATGAGTGGCGTCCGCCGATTACGTAGAACGCATCTACCTGTCCGGCGAGTGCACGCGCGGCGTCCTGCCGATCGCGCGTTGCCGAACAGATCGTGTTGACTACTTGCGGCTCAGTGTCGGCCTTCTCTCGCACTGCCTCCGCAACTTCGAGAAATGTTTGCAGCTTGATCGTCGTCTGCGAAACAACCAGCGGTGACCGCAATGGCGGAAGGGATGCAACTTCACTCGCGTCACGCACGACGTACGTATTGTTTGGAGCATAGCCGACGACGCCAATCATCTCCGGATGATCCGGATTGCCGGCCACAACTACATCGCGGCCCTGGCGCGCCGCTCTTTCGGCAAGGTGCTGCACACGAGTGACAAACGGGCATGTAGCGTCGATCACTTTCGCAGCACGTTGTTCGAGATCGTGCTGGACTTGCGGCGTGACTCCGTGTGCACGAATCACTGCAATGGTGTCAGAGTCGGCTTCTTCGGGTGAATCGATCGTGGAAACGCCTCGTTCGCCGAGCCGCTCCATCTCTTGTGCGTTATGAATCAGTGGTCCAAGAGAGCGAATCGGGCGGACGCCTTCTTCGACTGCGTCTTCAACCATCTCGACGGCGCGTTCGACGCCGAAACAGAATCCGAATTCTTCTGCCAGTAAGACTTCCATTTGTTAAGCCGCCGGTCCGGTTGTCGTATCAGCCGCGGTTTGCTGCTCGCACTTCTGGCGCCATTCTTCTCTCAGTTTGTCGCCACCGGCAACGCGGTTGTCAATCCACTCCATTTCCCACTGAAGCGCGCCCGTGAGCTCGGTAAGCACCGCCTTTTTGAAGTCTGCGAGCGAGTGCGCAATGTTTTTTGGCAAAATTGCGTAAGAAAAATTGCCGATTTGGTTCAGCCCGTCGCAAACGGCGTCGCGTACGTCACGAATTGGGTCCCGACCTTCCTGCATACAAACCTCCAGCCAAAGGCATTCTAACACCTATGTTTTACGGCTGCACGATGGACTGGGTTCCACCACTTATGTAGGCAGACCTTTGCGCGCGATCGATTCCATCAGGTCGCAGAACCGGTCGAGCTCACCCAATGTCGTGTAAACATTGGGCGTAATTCGGATCCCCTTGAACTCCTCGTGAACGATCGGCGTCGTAAAAACCCGGTGCTTGTTGAAGAGGTAATTGCCGATCGCCGTTGGATCCACTCCGGCGATATTCACATTGGCGATCGCGCACGACTGATTCGGATCGAAAGACGTATTGAAACTCACCTTCGGCACATCTTTCAGACGATTCATCCAGTAACGCGAGAGGTACCTGAGCCGCGCCTCCTTACGCTTGCCGCCTATCCCGTTATGAAACAGTAACGCTTCACCAATCGCGAGCCGCGGCGCCGCCGAGTGTGTGCCAATCTCCTCAAACTTACGAATGTCATTTGACTGCTTCGACTCCGCCGCCATCAACGGCCAAAGCTTCTCGATCTTGTCGCGCTTCACGTAAAGCAGTCCGGTTCCTTTCGGCGCGTAGAGCCACTTATGCAAGCTGGTACCAAAGTAGTCGCAGCCAAGGTCTTTCTGTTTGAAGTCAAACTGCGCAAACGAATGCGCGCCATCCACGATCGTCTCGATGCCTTTTAACCGCGCCAACTCGCAGATTGCCTTCACCGGTGTGATCTGGCCCGTGATGTTCACTTGATGCGACACGAGAATCAGCTTTGTTCGATTTGTGATACCTCGTTCAAACGCTGCCGTGATCTCGTTCAGGTTCTTCGGCGGAATCGGAATCTTCACCATCTTGAGGACGAGACGTTCGCGCTGTTCACGTTGGCGTAACGTCGTCAACATGCGCGGGTAGTCCTGTGTCGTGGTGAGTATCTCGTCACCGGGCTTGAAATCCATTCCCATCAAAAGAATTTCGAGCGACTCTGAAGCGTTGCGCGTGATAGCGATCTCTTCGCGATCGCACCCAAACATCTCCGCCAATCCGGTGCGAATAGTCTCCGACTGTGGCTCGAGCAGTTGCCACATCGTGTAAGCGGTGGCGTCTTCCTGCTGCCAGATGTAACGGACGAGTGCTTCCGTGACGATGCGCGGACTCGGTGAGACACCGCCGTTGTTCAGGTTTATGATGCCACGCGTAACGGTGAACGAATTCTGGATCACCGACCAGTAGTCTTCGTCCATCGCCACTTGTTGCGGCGTCAGATGGGCCACGTTTCGTGTCGCCGCTTCGACTTCTTTTAGCAGCGCGGCGATAGTTGGTATTGATAGTGCTGCAAGCGAGAGAAACTCGCGACGTGATTTCATGAGCGTTGCCCTCTTTAGATCCGTCTTCAATCCGTGAAATCTGTGGCCCAAACAATCTCACCGTTAATTACCGTCATAACGCAGCGTGTCTTCAGTATTTGCAGCTCCGGGATCTTCATGATGTCGGCCGAGAGAATCGTTAAGTCTGCGAGTTTTCCGACTTCAATCGTCCCGCGCAACTTCTCTTCGAACGCCGCGTACGCCGGCCAGATCGTGAACATCTTGAGCGCTTGCTCGCGAGTCACTGCTTCTTCGGGATGCCACCCCTCAGCCGAAAAACCCTTCTGATCTTTCCGTGCAACCGCAGCATAAAACTCGATCATCGGCTCACCGCGCTCTACCGGTGCATCCGATCCTCCCGGAACAACCACACCCGACTTGATAAAACTCTCCCACGCGTACGCACCTGCGAGCCTCTCGATGCCGAGACGACTCGGCGCGAAGAAAAGATCGCCGATAGCATGAGACGGCTGCATCGACGGGATCACTCCGAGCTTCGCAAAGCGCGGTATGTCCGCAGGGTTAACGATCTGTGCATGCTCGACTCGCCAGCGCGGCTCAGCAATCTTTCGCTCACCCGGAGGCACAGCCTTGAATGCAGCTTCATACTCGTCGAGTATGAAGCGATTCGCGCGATCTCCGATGGCATGCGTCTCGACCTGAATGCCTTTGCGCAACGAATCAACCAGCATTGGTCGCAACTCTTCCGCTTTGACTGTTAAAAAGCCTGAAGTGTCAGGAGCGTCGGAATAAGGGGCGAGCAATGCTGCTCCGCGCGAGCCGAGTGCGCCGTCGGAAACAACCTTAATTGTCCTGACGTTAAATCGATTTCCGTAAGCGCCCAGGACTGGACCATCGTTGAGAAGACGAGTCGCATTTGGTCCTGGTCCATAAACGGCTTTGTAGATACGCAGCTTGATCGTGCCTGCTTCATAGAGTTTCTTGAAGATGTCAACGTCGGCGTAACTGCCACCCGCATCCTGTATCTGTGTCCAGCCGAGTTCGATGTCACGCTTCACGCCAAGCACCACTGCGCGTTCGGCATCTGCCGCTGATGTCGGCGGAACGCGACGGCGAACCAGTCCCTGAGCCCCGTCGAGCAACATGCCGTTTGGCTCACCGCTCTGCTTATCTTTTGAGATCTCACCGCCGAATGGATTGCCCGTGTTTTTATCGACTCCGGCGAGTTTCAACGCCGCGCTATTGGCGACTGCGCCATGACCATCGGCACGCCCGAGAATCACCGGATTGTTCGGTGACACTTTGTCGAGATCCCAGCGCGTCGGAAACACCGGCGGCTGCCAGTGAGTCTCGATCCATCCGCGGCCGGTCACCCATTCGCCCGGCTTTGCCTGGTCCACACGTGCTTTTACCTTTGCAAGAAGATCCTGAAGACTCGTCGTGCCTTCGAGATTGAGCGTCATCTCGCGCTGGCCGACGCCGGAAAGGTGTTGGTGTGAGTCAGTGAAACCTGGCAGAACAGTGTTGCCTTTTAGATCGACTACACGCGTGTTTGTGCCGATGAATTTCTGCGCGTCTGCGTTCGTGCCGACGAAGACGATGCGGTCAGCTTTGACTGCGATCGCTTCGGCTTTGGGTGTCTTGTCGTTGGCGGTGTAGACGTTGCCGTTTTTGAAAACGATGTCGGCAGCTGATTGTGGTGCAGGCGTCAGCATCAACAGCAGGATACTCACTAAAACAACGAAGAGTTTCATTGTTGCCTCTTGTAAGAAAGTGGATGGCGTGCGGCGAAAGTTTATATGCGTGCTGCCAATGGAACAAGTCAGGAAGGGCGGCTTGCCCCCGCTGTTGGGAGAGCGGGGGCAAGCCCCTCTTCCTGACTTGTTAGGAGGCCCCGCGCAAAAATTCTTCGAGTTGGGATTTAGTTGGGAGGGCGGTGCGGGCGCCCAGGGCGCTGCACTTTATTGCGGCGACGGCGTTGCCTAATTTCAAACTCGTTTCGACGTCTTCGCCGGTGAGAAAGCCGTACAGAAAACCGCCGTGAAACGCGTCGCCGGCGCCGGTTGTGTC
>DASUYO010000369.1:0-4389 GCA_036377375.1 Pyrinomonadaceae bacterium | reverse complement strand
GCGTTTACTGTGTAACATCGGATTAAGAGCCGAGTCAAGCGTAAAACCTCAGCAAATTCTAAGATATGCTCTGTTCAATCCTGACAAAATTGTTGTTTGTGTTGTTTAGCCATGCGTGTTAAAGTCATCTCCCATTCTTTGAATTGGTCTAACCAGTTTTGAGACGCTCAGTGAGCTTCGGGGTACGCCTTTTTTGAAGAGCGAGAACCGTTTCGTGTCAGCAACAGGTCACCAGAGGATAAAGAAGCGAGTGGTAGGGGATAACGTGTGGCTCGCCCATGATGCCCGGCAGAGTGAAGGATGGCTAACGACCTTGATTTGTCGGCTGGCGGCGTAATCGACGGAACTGAAACGATCGATGAGGTAGGCAAGCGCGTCTTCGAAAGGATTTGTGAAGTGGCGGGAGGCGAACCGGCGAAAGCGGAAAAACATAAGCATCGTGAATTTCAATTCTGGGCCGAACAGACGGTGTCGTTGTAGTTAAGACTAGCGGATGTCAGATTTGTCATTCGAGAAGTTAGCCAGCAGAAATCTGAAATCCGTTTTGACTAACGTCTTCCTTCCCTCCACAATAGGTCCAAACATTTCATTTAAATCGAAGGGACAAGACATGAAACGAAAAGCGTCAGCAGTGTGGCAAGGTGGACTCAAAGACGGTAAAGGAACAATTTCAACTGATAGTGGAGTTTTGGCTAACACGCAGTATTCATTCAGCACTCGCTTCGAAGATGGCAAAGGCACTAATCCCGAGGAGTTGATTGCAGCAGCGCACGCAGGCTGTTTCTCAATGGCGCTATCCGGACAACTAGGGAATGCAGGTTTGACTGCAGACAGTATCAACACTACGGCTTCAGTCACGCTCGAGAAGACTGATGCGGGTTTCACGATTACAAAGGTCCATCTGGACGTTATCGCAAAGATACCGGGGGCAAGTGAGGAAGCATTTCAAACGGCCGCCGGCAATGCGAAAGCCGGTTGCCCCATCTCTCGGCTCTTAAAAGCTGACATCACAATGGACGCAAAACTGCAGAGCTAGCTGAATAGGTCGTATACGTCAAATAAGTCCTATGCCACTGGCCAATTGATTTGTCGGAGCATGCACATTGTCCGCAGAATTACTCACTCAGTCAGTGATCGGCGAAGGATCGGCTGATACCGACCTCAACCACGAACAGTTGTCTGCAATCATCGAGCAGGCACTCGAGATCATAAAGCCTGGCAAAAGAATCCTCGCGATCATTCCCGATAAGACACGCGATGACAACACCGATATCCTGTTTCCCATAACCTCACGAATTCTTGATCAACGCTCAGTCAAATGCTTCGACGCATTAGTTGCACAAGGCACGCATCCTCCGATGTCTGCCGATCAGAAGGTTTTTAAACTCGGATTCGATCAATTCACCGGAACAGTATTCGACCACCGCTGGGATCGCCCGGAGGATCTAATCACACTTGGTGAACTAACTTCCGACCAAGTTACCGAACTCACCGCCGGATTGATTACAAAGGCCGTACCCGTCACCTTAAACAAGCTGTTGGCACCAGGCATTTACGACACTGTGCTTGTGTTCGGCGCTACGGTGCCGCATGAAGTCGCCGGTTTCGCAGGAGGCGCGAAATATTTTTTTCCCGGAGTCGCTGGCCCGGAGTTGACCCACATGACTCACTGGCTCGGAGCGCTAGCAGGTATCGAAACGATTATCGGCGAGATCGAGACACCTACGCGGCGCCTGATTGAAGCTGCGACAGCGCTCGTTCCTGCGAAAATCATTTCCTTGAACACAGTAGTTTCCCGCAGAGACGACAGCCGCCTTATAACCTATGCACTCTTTGCCGGCGAAATACGCGAAGCATTTCGGAAAGCTGCTGCAGTGAGTGGGCAGGTTCACATTAAGTACACAGGCCGAAAATACAAACGAGTCGTGGCTCTGCTCGATCCACACTATGACGAACTTTGGGTCGGGGGTAAGGCGAGTTATAAACTCGGGGCAATAATCGAAGACGCGGGTGAGTTGATCATTTATGCGCCCCACTTAACAAGGATCTCCGAAACCCATGGTGCGCTAATAGAAAAATATGGTTATGCGCCTCTCGAGGTTGTGCGCGATATGTTAGGTGCGTCGAAGGAACTTCAGGAGAATCTCTGCATTGCTGCGCATCTGGCGCACGTTTCTTATGCCGGTCGGATCGATGAAGATGGGAACGTCGTTCCTCGATACAAGATCACGATGGCCACCGGCATAGATGAAGATACCTGCAAACGCGTGAATCTTGGTTTTATGAAGCATCGAGACCTTGCAATTGATGAGCTCCGAAGCGATCCGGATACGCTTGTTGTGGAGAATGCTGGTCGTGATCTGTACAAAGTTTGATGCACGACAGGCTGCCAGCCTGTCGTGTGTCGTGAGCTGTATTCCGATTATCTTCGGCACGCGGCGACAGGCTGACGCGATTGTCGCCATCGGAGATCAAAGCAATTGCTAGCGTCAACGCTATGCTTTCACGATCTACGGCACACCGCGATCACGGTTATGGCAGAGGCAGGATTACCGGATCAAACCATCATGGCCCAAGTTGGGCATATCTCGCCGGATATGATCAAGCACTATTCGCATATTAGACGGCAGGCATTAAACGCTGCCGCTGCTGCGCTTGAACCATCATTCTTGAGACCGGCAGCAGAGCCGCTGAACAGTGTCGAACTGCTGAACTGAGAGGGGAATTAATTAACCTTTACCGGCTGAGCGGCATGCTTTCGAACTTGCCGCTCTTCCATCTTCACCCTTCTATTGCCCCCAACCCGTTTCGACGTAGTCAATCGATTCGACGTTTGGATCTGTCAACTGCATTTGCGGCGTGACGCTGACACTCCATATTACGTCAAAGGAAACATAACCAGTCTTCGAGGGAACTCTGAAGACAGAAAAAACGGGCTTGCTGCTAATAATCGGGCTTGGTGCCTCACCGCTTTGTAAATCACTGGCAGACAATGTTTCATCATCAATTGTTGTATAGCCACTATAACCACTTAATCCCGAATAATCGGCGGACGATCTGATAGCAACTGAGCTTGCGCTCCTTGTATCGTCATAAGCTTCCATCCGGAAAGCAATCCGGCTTACCCAGTACATGCGATCATCTACTTTCTCTTTGAATCGAGGGCGACTTACAAGAGCCTTGCCGCGTTTCACTTCGTTCGCGTCTTCTGGTACTGCGTAGATTAGTGAGTGGAAATCCCGCAAGATTGCTTCTTTAATCTGCTCCTTATAAATAAAGGTTTCTAGATTCCCTTGTTCAAAGAAAAACCTCTCTGCTGCTGATCTCATTTGCTGTATAAAATCCTCATCCACATTTGAAACCAGTGTGCTTATGAGTCCCTTCAATTCTTCAATTGTTGAGATTACGTGGACGCTCTGTGTCGCATCACCGGTTTTTATAACTATCGCCTTAGAAAGTAGTTCGTCACCCGCAACGACGGCAATCCGGCAGTCAGACGCAGACGACGCAACGATTTGACCAACAGCTTCAGCAATAACAGCATCACGAAAACCTTTCTCGTGTTCACCCGCTGAGAAAGGTGGTTCCCTAAATGCGGCATCAGACATCAACTTGGTCCAGTCAACCCACGCAGGATCGACGGAGTGAATCTGAAAGGCCTAGTTCGTTAACTTGCCTATCAATCCTCTCACGTACACGGTCAACGATGACTTGATCCGTTATGCCGAGATTGAGACCGAGTACCCGTTCGACCTTACGAACGGCGGGAATAGACTCCCAAGCGAGCTTACGAAATTGGTGCTCACGTTCGTTTCTGACAACTTCTGGTAAGTACCAGATGATCCGCAGATCTTTATGACTGGAATTTGTCTCGATTGCCTCAACCGCTCCCGTCCTCAATAACTGACCCCGCGGATGCGGTAAAAATGCTACTAGTATCGAGCACCACCTTGAGCTCTCGCACTCCAAATTCTCCTAAGCCGTGCCAAACGGCACAAAAAACGGCACAAATAAGAAAGCCACTCAGCGCGAGTGGCATTTTCGTTAGTATTTCTGGTCGGGGCGAGTGGATTCGAACCACCGACCTCACGGTCCCGAATTATGAGCGCGGCAAAAACGTAAGTATTTGCCTTTTCGAAAGTTGCAGCCACCAAGGAATTTCGAAGGTTTTTACATCCCTTCCCATTCTTTACCATTCGTTATCGGTTGAGTGCTGAGAATTCTGTCCACAAATTGGCCACACGTCGGTGGGGTGAACCCCTCAGTTGAGACAATTTCAATTAGCCACACTTGCCGTTAAATAAATTTCATTCTCAAACGCGCGCTTTTAGTTCAGAATCTCCGGTGGCTGGCGAAGCGGAGGCGAGCTCTGCTGGAGAGCAACTCGCC
>DASUYO010000368.1:0-25374 GCA_036377375.1 Pyrinomonadaceae bacterium | reverse complement strand
GCACCGGGAATCGACTGCGCGCTATTGGGTGGATAGAGCGTAACGGATCCACGCAGCATCATATTTTGTACGTTGCGAAACTTCTCGCCTCCCTGAGCACTAAACGCGGCCTTCGCGAGCTCGAGTGGAGTGCTGGCGTCGGTGATCACAACAGCCGCAGGCGTAGCGGCGGCCGGAGCAGAAGTCGTACTGGGAGGAGCAGCGGTCTTCGCGGGCGGATGGTCCTGTGCTGAAACCGTTACACCACAAACAACGAGGCAGATAAGTAGAAAAAGACTCTTCATTTCAAAACCCTTTCGATCAGAAGTTCAATCGCACGTTAAGATAGATTCGACGATTACCGGCACCATTACTGCCGCCGGCAGTGCCACCTAAACCGCCAAATGTCGGTGCCAGTCCGAGCGACTCACCAAAACTTGGCGACGACAGATTTCCAACTGGTGGCGCAAGATTCACGCGGTTGAGTATGTTTTGGAAGTTGATGGAGACGTTCACAGTATATCTCTTCTCACTCGCAGCAGCAGGACCGCCACCCTGTGGGCGTGCTCCAAGAGCCGCAGCTCCGCCCCCACCACTGGGACCACCTGGTCCACCCGCGGGACGAGCCGCACCGCCACCATTGCCGGCTGCCGCGGTTTGTCCCGCAGGTCTTGCATTCGCTGCGTTGCCTTTGTGGATAACGCCAAATGCAAACGTGCGGCTAACACGAAGATTCAGGTAAAACGAGCCGGGCGCGTTGCCGTAGTTGCGCGGAATGATTTTCTCGCCAGGCAACGGCGCGACATTGAATTTTCCAAAACGCGTACACTTGATCGTCTCCGAGCAGGGCGCGTCGGCAGCTGCGAAGCTGGGCCGCTCGTTGAATTGCCCGTCGAGGTTACGATCCAGGCCCGTAGTGATATTGAATCCAGGTCCCGTATTGGCGACGATGAACGGGCTCACTACGATTTTCCACCAGGGCAGATTAACTGTGCCGAACATCGTAAACCGGTGTCGAATATCAAAAGACGCTCGTCCAAACTCACCTGACAAGTCGTACGAATTCATCGGAAACAGCGTGCCACCCTGCCCATCCGTATCGTTCGTCGTCTTGCTGAGTACGTAGTTGCCGTTAAGCTGAAACATTCTGCTGAGCCGGCTGTTGAAGCCGACGAACAAATTCCGCTGATTGAATTGTCCGCTTGCTTCGTACCGGTAAATATCACCCCTGGTCGGATCAGGTCGAAATCCGTTTGGCGTAAGTTCGGTGATGGTAAAGGGCAGCGGCGCATTTACGTCGCGCGCGCGAATCACGTGAAAGATGCGAACGTTGAAAAAGCCGACGAACATCGTGATGTTGCGCGGCAGTTGTCGCTCCACTTGCGTGCCGACGACAAACACTGTCGGAATCTGGAGATTTGGATCCACTTGCCAAACAGTCTGTTGATTCGCCGGTAGAGCCGCAACCGAAGGAACTGCGGTTGGACTCCACTGGTTCAGGACCGAGTAGATCGCAGCAACATTCGGCAACTGCTGTTCGGCGACACTCGGCGCCGTTAAGCGATCGAAAGGCTCTACGATTGAAGTCTGCACCACATTCACGCCGTTAAATCGATGAGACGTTAACGTGTTGTTTTCACTAAAGCGGTTATAGAAGAAACCGGTACCAAAGCGAATCACCATCTTCGGCGGCCGCGCACTGTTTGCAGCTCCCGGCGACCATGCGACCGCTAAGCGCGGCGCAAAGTCCAACTTGCTGTGCGCGTTTGTTTGTGTCTCGTAGCGAAGACCAAAACTAAACGTGAGGTTGGGTTTGACGCGCCAGTCGTCCTGGATGAACACGCCATAATCGGTTTGGCTGACGTCGGCGAATGGGTTTCCAGCATTAATCTGGAACGATGTTGCGCCACCGCCGGCCGCGCGAACTTCAGCGGGAGTTAAGCCTTGTTCCAGAAGTCGCAGCGTCAATTGATACCGCTGAATACTCGTTAGACCAAAACCGCCGGTGAAGGTCCAACTGCCGCCGAAGTTACCTTCGTTCGTGTCGTCGATCTCAATGTGCCGTATGCGTCCGCCGAACTTGATTGCATGCGTGCCTCTTTGCTTGGCAGTGAAGTTATTCAGTTCCCAGCTTTTTCGCACGTTCGTGGAATGGCCCACTTGCGAACCTCCGGAACCGAACGAGCCGCTCACGTTTAATGCCGGTGTCGAATTGTTACCCGTTAGCTCCAGGTGTCCGTGCGAGAACTGAAAGCGAGTTTCGTTAATCGTCGTCGGATTGAGTATTGCTGTTTCAGTCACCTGCAAGTTCTGGTTGATTGACAGCGAATTGTAGGCGCGCTCCGGCAGATTGAAGCCGCCGAGGCCCTGATTGTCAAAACGAAAGCGATTGTAGTTGTAACGGACGATGAGTGTGTTGTTGGTGTTGATGGCGTAATCGAAACGTGGACTGAAGTTGGTAGTTCTCTTCGGCGTTACGAAAACCTGTCCAAAATCCGCCACATTCAAATTGTCGTCGAGGACGGTTGCGCGAACGAGCTCGTTGTCGTCAGTTTCAATGCGGCTGAAGGTTAAAAAGAAAGAAGCCTTCTTTTTCACCAGTGGACCATTGAAATTCGATTCAAACTGCCGAATCTGAAACGGTGCGCGCTTGCTGGAGGTAACAGCAAACGGATTGCGCGAATTGAGACTCTCGTCGTTGAAATTCATCGAGGCGCCGCCGCGAAACTTGTCAGTGCCGGGGCGGGTGAGAATGTCGATACGCGCTGACGGCTGATCATTCTCGGCTGCAAAAGGATTCTGGTTAATGCGAATCTCGCGAATCGCATCCTTCGACGGCATAGAGCTGCCGGTGAAGCCGTCGATAAAAATCTGGCCGCCGTTTGGCCCAACCGATGGTCCTGCCAGTGCCTGGAGTGCTGCAGCAAGCTCGTCGGGGTCATCAGGCAAAGCATCCAGATCTTTACCGGCAATGACTGTTTGATTTGCGTTGTTGGTGGCTTCGGTGCTGATGGGGACTTCAGCAACAGTGACTTTCTCTTCGATCGTCACGCGCAAAGTCAGATCGACGGTCTGGCGCGCGTTAGTGACGTCTACTTCTTTATTTTGAATCGGAGCGAAGCCTGTTGCCGAGGCCTGTAGCGTGTACTTGCCGGGAGTGAGTCCGGTGAAGGTGTAGACGCCTTCGCCGTTGGTCGTGGTCTTCTTCTGAGCTCCACTAGCGTCGGTCAGGGTTACGTTGGCGCCGACAATCACTGCACCCAACTCATCAGTAACCACGCCTCGTAGTGTGCCACGTCCTTGCTGTGCAGCAACTAAACCGGCTGAGATGATGACGATCAGACTGAGGCTGAAAATCTGATGGGGGAGACTTCGCATAGAGATCATGATTGGACCTTTCGGGAAAAGGCAACGCAAACTTGTAAGCCTCGAAGAAGCACGAAAAGCACAAAGTCTCTGTGTTTTACGTGCCTTTGTTGGCCTCTACTATGGCAAGCCGATACCGAATGAAATGCCGCTGCCCCCTAAACCGGCAGCGGGGTTAGGTGTTTGCCCGGCCTGTGGGCGCGGCGCGAGCATAGCGAGTAGGGCGTCTGCGCCTGATACCAGCGAAATCGCTGTGATACGGGTCGGATCCACACCCTGCGTACTGGAAACGATGATAGTGTCGCCAACCTTAACATCCGTGATCGCAATTGTTGGCAATCTGTCGAGCATGTCGTTGATATTGAAACCCCCGCCGGGCCTCGGACCACCAGGACCACCCGCGCCGGGACCGGCGCCCTGAGGCCGCGCCTGTCCGCCTTGCGCTGACTGACCTCCAGCTGGCGCCGCTCCGCCCGGACCACCTGGACCACCCGGTCCGCGTCCAAAGCCACCCATCATGCCCATCTCAGGATTGAATCGCCGCAAAACCGAATCGTGCTTGACGATGATGGTGAGCGGATGTTTCTTCTCCAATTCGTTGATCTTGATCTCGCCCGTTGCGGGATCGATGGCAGTGACCACGCCTCCAACTGTTCGGAAACTGCCGGTCACTATCTTTTGCGGATTGAAGCGCAGCGGATCTCCCGGCGTTCGATCGCCAAGTGCGCGCAACTGGTCGCCAACTTTCAGCTCGTTAAAATTGCTCGGCTTGGCGTCGCCAAACTTAATCGAGTCGGGCGCATAACGCCGCATATCTGTCTTGTCGCTGACCGGGATCACGATTGCTTGCGTGCCCGCCAGGGTCCGATTCGAGATCGTGATCTCTTTGGATTCCGGCTTGAGAGCGGTGATCACACCAAGGACCCCGCGCCGGCGCCATTCCAACCGTTCGGCTTCCTGCTTCTTCGCGAGGTCGCCTTTAGTCATCACGACGATCATCAGGGCCGGTACTGATTTTCGATCCTCCGCCACATTTCCACGCGCCATCACGCGATCGCCCTGAGCGAGGTCAGTCAGGGCGACGTCTGTCGCGTTGGTCAAGGACGTCTCGCCCGGAGCAAGCCGTTTGTAGGTGGTCTTGTCGCTCAGCGAGACCGTGACACTTGAGCCGGCATCAGTCTGGATGGTCAGTTGTTTCGCAGCAGTATCGATAGACTTGATCTCGCCGATCGCGTGTTTTGGGGTGATATTGGGGTCACCGCCCTGCGGTGCGAGCAGTGTGATGAGTCCAAGTGCTGCTGCGAAAAAGAACGTCCTCATGACGTGTCCTTTCTGTTCTGTTAGGTGAACACCGCAAAATGCGGGTTTATGACTGGCGAATCCAAAAAACTGGTTACGATCTATCAGCGGCTAACGTTCCAACCGACCTTGTAACGGGCAGTCAACGCCAATCCGAAGCTGATAATCAGTATAAAGGTTGCCATAAAAGGCCAGACATATGGCAGCGAAGTCAGGACCACCCAAAAACTGGTCCCTAGTAATAACGCTACGGCCTCGGAATTTTTACCGAACGGAGCATATTTTCTTTGAATTACGCGGCCAGTAGCAGCATAAAGGATCACACGGCCGAAGACTCCGGCCACGATCAACAGCAGCAATGCCAACAACCCAACCAGCACCTGAACCGGCTCGGGCATGATCCAAAGACACAGCAGCGTTCCGGCAAAAATCACAACCACTCCAATCAGGCCAATGACAGCAATGCGCAGACTGTTCAACTGTAAGCGAGCGATGCCCCGGCTGATCGTGTTCGGCATTGCGGCAGTGAATGCCAGCGAGACGAGGAACCAAAACAGCACGACGAGCAAGCGTATGCCGAGATAGGTCGGCGTCCAGCGAGGGCTGAAGATTCCGGACGGGTTTCTCATCATGTCGCGGAGCTCCTGGTCGTAACCCGCGTACATCATCGTCATCGCGCCAGCCTTGCGATTTGGAGTTGCGTCTTCCGAGTGATAGCTTCCACCGATGACGATCACGTCGCCGCCGATATGTGAGCCGGCCTTTTGAATCACCGAACCCCCGATCGTGGCAACGTCGCCGTCAACAACGCCTTCGACGATCACGTCACCGCCGAGTGAAACTGCTTCTTTGGCTTTGGCACCGCTGGTGATTCTGACTGAGTTTCCCAAACCGAGGACAGTACCTTCGTTGGTTCCGGTGACGAGCATCATTTTCTCATCACTTGCGTTTTGAGCACTGGCAACACCCACCAGCAGCAACACCCACAGAAGCAACGCAAAGAAGCGATTCAAATCGAATTTGCTGAGCGGCAAGGGAGAGGTTGTAAGAACGGCTTGTGAGCAACTGTTAACCATTGCCGAGGCAACCCCCTTTTATTCGGTTGCACCCGTGCGATGGTATTTGGAGATCAGGCGGGGAAGTAGCAGAACGCCGAAACCAAGCAGGACCAACATGGGCCAGAGCGAACCCGTTTCAATAATGATCTTTCGGCTTAACACTCTGACTATCACGACTACGCCGGCAGCGGTGTCATAAATCGTGGAGACCAGAAAGCCGGCCATACTGAAGATACCGCTGACTAATTTTCCTGCGACTAGAAAGATCGCATCGCGAGCAGTAGCGCCGACCAGCGCGAAACCACCCAATGCCAGCACCAAACAGATAGTTAACGCCTTGCGGTGTTCGGAGTGTGTGCGGACGCCTCTCATGTCGCTCGTTGCGCGCACCGCAACCATTCGCGAAAAATCAGCGGGCACCGGAATGTCAGCACTTTCAATCATCGCCGCATCCAGCTCGCAAACCAGGAGACGATGAGCTCTCAACTCAGCTCGGCAGGGTGCGCAGCTCTCCAGATGGTCTTCAAAGAGAACTGTCAGATCTGCGTCCAGCTCGCCGTCGACGTAGGCGGCGATCAGATTTCGCCCGCAGATCTTTTCCGTTGCCGTTGTGCCCATTAAATGCCGGTGATTCCCTTCTGTAAAAAACTCTGCCGCATCATCTCGCGTGCACGAAACAGCCTGTTCTTAACAGTGCCGAGCGGCAAGCCCGTGACTTCGACGATTTCGTCGTAACTGAGATCCTGGGAATGACGGAGAACGATTAACTCGCGATAGTTGGCCGGTAACGCCCTGACAACCGACTCGATCTCGCCGCGACGCTCCTTACGCTCGCTTTCCTGCTCGGGACTCAAGCGGCCGCTCTCAACCGGCAGATCAAACTGGTCGCCTTCCGGTCCGCGCACGAGCGACTGTTCGCGGGTCGCGTTGCGGCGCAGGTGATCGACCGCCGAGTTGTGCGCAATCTTGTAGATCCAGGTCGAGAACTTGAATTCCGACCGGTAGCGCTGGAGGGAGTTGTAGACTTTAATGAAGATTTCCTGAGTCAGGTCGAGCGCAGATTCGTAATTGCCTACCATGCGATAAACGTAGGCTGAGATAGGGCGCTGGTACCGCCGAACAAGCTCTTCAAAGCTTCCTTCAAGACCACTGACGGCAGTGGCGACGAGCTCACTGTCAGTGGCGGCGGTCAGGTCTCTTGAAAATGCACGGGTAACCGAGGAGGCAGCAAGATTCATAATACAGAGGTGTTACGAGCCGCAAAGAAAATTGTTTCAAGGCATTGGCCGCAAAAAAGCACAAAAGCGCAAGACAAAGTTCTTGCTGGCGAGACGACCTGTTCAGTAATCCATTTTTGTGCCTTTTGTGCGGCTCTTTTCGTGGCTACCAGGACAGTGTTGCAAGGCCGGCGGGGGCGGCGATGGAATCGAAACTGAAATCGCGACTCGGCAACTGCAATCCGAGGTCTTCAGCCTGCAACGGACGGATGTCTCCGCCCGTCGTTTCGTTAACGATCTCGCCAGCACGTTGCTTCGTGATCCCTTCGCCAACCACCATCATCCGCAAAAGGCCCTGCCCGGCTTCCGACTCGGGCGCACTGCGGTCGCGATAGAAAAGCAGCAAACGGTAAAACTCGTCCTCAATTTCATCTTCGGCACACGTCACAGTGCGCACGATCAATGGATGCTTGTCGCGAAAGAAAACTCCGGTAAAGCCATGGCTGGAACCGCTCAGCAACAGTGAATCGCCAATCGAGCCGTTTCGTATCAACCATTGTGCTTCACCGAGATGCCGCGGCAAGATCAACCCCGCGCGCCAGCCTAAAGAATCGAGCACTGCTTCGTACTCGGCAAGCACCGCTTTCTTAACCGCAATGACGAGATAGCGATCGCGTCCCTGTGAGTCTTTCTGTAAACGCTCGCGTGAAATGGAAAGCTCTTCAATCGGAGCACCAAAGCCACGTTCGATCTTCCATTTCAGCACGTCCTGAAGCTCGCCGGCTGATTGCGCCTGGGTTTCCATCGTCAACATCTGCGTGCGCGCCGTTGCTTCAGGCAAACTCAACGACCAGCGTTTCTGTCGCAGCAACCCTGCACTGGCCGCGAGCTCATTCAACACCGTCGCCAGTTGGCGCGGGTCTTCGATGTTACGCTCGTCGAAGCTGGGACGAATGAGAGAATCGGCGATGTTGAAGGTTGCAGCACGTCGCAACTTGCAGTTCGAACCTTTGGCGCGTTCGAGCTGCACTACTGAAGCAACGCCCTTTTCCAAACCGATAGCGGTGGCGGGATACCAGGGATCGATGAGTCGTGACAGCAGGTTAGCCATTAAAGATCAGGTTCACCATTCGTTGTACGGCGTGCCCTCAGTGGAGACTTCTGCGGAGGCGCTGTGAACGTCAGTCATGCCCTGCTCGCCCTGGAGTGAATTCGGATCTTCGCCGGTTGTGATGGCCCAATCTTTCTGTCCGGTGAACGGGTCAACGGGCACTTCGCGCATGTAACCTCCGCTGACGAGATCGTCGATTGACTGAGGCAAGCGAGCCTTGTCGGCGGCAAATTGATCGATCAACGAACGCATGGTGCGCAGATCGTCTTTCAACACTGCCTCGCGCGTTTGCATCACTGTTCTCTGATACTGCGGCAACGTAATGGCAGCGAGGATAATGATGATCGAGATCACGATCATCAGCTCGAGTAGCGTAAACCCTGCATTCCATGAGCGCTGAACATTACCAATCACTGTACTTCTCTCCATTCAAAGCTGTTTCTCTCGATTTCGATCGCACATCAAAAAGGTTCTCACCACCCCATGAGCTGGCGTCAGGCGGATCGTAACAGGATCTGAAGTCCCAGTCGGCTTTGCCCGTTATCGGATCGATCGGCAGCCCACGCAAGTAGACCTTCTGCTTAGTCGATACTTCACCGACGTCGGTTGCATTCACGCCCTGTTGCCCACGACCGCCCATCCCTCCTCTTGGTAACACGTTGACGCCATTCACCAGAGTTTCCAGATCAGGCGGGTAATGATCGGGATTGTCCACTCCAAAGATCGTGCAATCACTGATTACTACCTTGCTGCGCGGATCGATGAACGCGTTCTGCTGAACCTGCGCTTGCTGTTGCGGCGTCAGTGCGACTCCGGTGCAAACCATGCCGACAGTATCGCGATGGAATTCGTCGATCGCGGTGCGAATCTGGCGCAGAGTCTCACGCAGTTGCTGCTCCCTTTGCCGCTTCACTGAGACTTTGACGAGCGGCAATACACCCATCGTCAAAATGGTCAGCACGGTAACCGTGATCATCAACTCGATTAATGAGAAGCCTCGCTGTTGCATCTGCCTCATCCGTTTCGTAAGCAGCAAAAAGGCACAAAAAGCACGGTCCAACTTTGCGCTTCTTGTGCCTGTTGCTTTAAGACCACCTACTGCTTAACTGTTGCTGTTCCCTGAACGACCTGCGACGCGACGGCTCGCGCGTCGGTAGCCAGCAGGTGCAACGTGTCTTTCACGAACATCAGCGAAGCATCACCCGCGCCGACAGCCTCCAGGTCGATAAACAACAGCGGCCCGGAACCCTTGAATGATGCCTTGCCATAGGGACTCGTGATCGTTATCACGCATGAACCTGAAGCATCGATCATGGGCGTGATTAGTGGTACGGCTTCTCCTGTCGTGGGCAGAAGAGTGCCCGCAGTGACGCCATTCACCTTCACGACTTTCGGATCGAACTTCAAGGCGACCAACGCCATACTGAGCGGCACGTCGGAGTTCAACTGAATCGCGTAGTGTCGCTTCTCACCCACTTTCATCACGTCGCCTTCCGGCACGAGGCTCAGCTGGGCCACACGCGTTCCGACCGGTTTGGTGTTGACCGCAGACGTTTCAGTTGCCTTTGGCATTGCGGTGAGAACCGCGTTCTGAGTTCCTGCCGTTCCAGTGTTCACCGTTGCGACAGTCGCCGCTGCCTGATCGCTTATCAACGACTTCGGAGCGGGAACAAATGACGGCAATTCTTCCATGCCTGCCTGCTGATTGTTTTTAGGTGCCGGTTTGTTTTCAGCAACTGTGGCCGGAGCGATATTTTGAGGTGTCGCTATCGGCGGTTGTACTACCGGCTTATTTTCAGCAACCGTGGTCGGCGGGGTGTTTTGAGGTGTCGCTACTACCGGCTGTACTGCCGGCTTGTTTTCAGAAACCGCGGCCGGTGCGGCGTTGGTTGAAGTGGTTGTTGGCTTGAACGCATACGTGCCTGCAGGCGGCGGTAGATTCGCCGGCGTGGTGTTCTGCGCCGCCGTCTCACCCGGCTTCACTACCGGAGCGTCAGGAAGTTGCAGCGTGACGTCTTTCGGCAGCACGCGTGCGGCGGCAATGTGATCCTCGCGATCCGCATCGCGAATCATCTCGGCGAGCGATCCGGTTGTCGGCGACTGCAACGTGCCGCTGGGCCGCATCTCTTCGTCACGAGGAGTGATGGCCGGAGCGCGAAGCACGCGCGGTGTGACTGAAATCACGATGTCGATCTGTCGATTATCTTTCGTCGGCGAAGTGAATAAACGTCCCAGGATCGGCAGTCCGCCGAGGAACGGCAATCCTTGCCGGCCATTGGTTACAATGTCCTGCGAAACACTCGCCAGCATCATCGTGCGATTGTTTTGTACGCGCGCGGTGCCGGTGATGGTGCGCTCAGTAAATGTCGGCGTGAGAGAGTTCGCTCCGAGAACATCTTTCGATTCGATGTTCATCTTCACTTGCACGTCGAGATTCGGAAACACCTGTGGCGTGAATTTGAGAGTCAGACCGGTTGGCTCATAATTGATGACCGGAAAACCGCCACTCGGGAATAGTCCCTGGTTGGTAGCTGGTGTGCCGGTCTGAACACCAAACGGATATGCCTGCGCGGTCTGCACTGGAACACGCTGACCGATACGAGCAGTTGACTCTTCACCGTTGAAAGCATGGACCTGAGTCGAAGCGATCAGCTTGGTGTTGTTCTTGCTTTGAAAAGCGGTCAGGATTGATGGGGGTATCACGAGAGCGGCAGCCAGCGCTGTCGGATTTGTGATACCGAGGTTGACGCCGCGTCCCTGGCTCCCATTCACTACACCATTATCAGTCAACAGTGCGAAACCTGGCGAACCGCCGATGTTGAAGTTACCGGATCCGACCTGATTACCAAGTTGCATCAGATCGCTCTTGGAGATCTCGTAGATGTTGACGTCCATCACAACTTCAGCGCGATCCTTGTCGATGCTCTGAAGCAGGTCGCCAATAAGGCGCACATTCTCTGCCGTGTCGCGAACCGTCAAACTGTTCGTCGCCTCATCAGGCACAACGATCGTCTGCGGACGACCGACTGAAGGTGGTATCGCCTGTTGCACGAGTGTGCGCGCGTCATTCGGTTTCATGTTGGAAAGGAAGAACGTGCGCAGCACGAGTTGTTGATACTGCGGGCGTCGTGCCTGATCGGCAACGAGTATTGTTCTGCGACTGAGTTTCTGGAAGAAGAGTCCTTCCTGAAGGAACAGGTAATCGAGCGCTTGTGCAGTCGTCACGTCTTTTAAGCTGATGTCGACCTGACGTGATTGTGCAAACGACTGACGGTCGAAAATCACGTTGAGATTCAACTGTTCGGCAAGACTGCGAATGAGCGTCTTGAGATCGCCTTTGACATCAACGATGCGAAGCTGTTGCTGCGGAGGAGCACCGAGGTCCTGACTTTGACCGTTCGCCGGTGTGATCAAGGCGCCGTCCGATGTCTGGCCGCCATTTGTGCCGATGGGAGTGGCACGTCCGTCCTTAACGGCCTGGAGTCGCAGCATGCGCTCCATTTCCGACACGGCGAGCTCGTTCACCGGGTCGTAGCCGTAAGCCTGGCGGAAGGCGTTGTAGGCGCCGACGAAATCACCCCGCTCGGACAGCGACCTCCCCTGCTGCATGTAGGTTTGAGAGGCATTGAAACTCGCGCGGCGAAAATGGAGCTGATACTCCATGTTCGAGGGGTCAGCCGCGACAGCGAGCGTATATTCCTGGGCCGCTTTATCCCACTGTTGTTGCGCCTCATACTGCATGCCACGCCTGAAGTTTTTATCGCCCTTTTTGCCGAAAGCGGTGATTGGCAAGGACAGCAAGCTAATGGCAAGGATTAGAGAGATTAGGGTGCGAGTTCTGGTATTGGTTTTCATGACTTTCTGCTCGATTCGGGAGGTGGAAAGTTTAGCGGCCTAATAATGCAGCCGCGACGCCTAATATGCAAGATCAAATCGGCCAATTCCCTTACACGCAGGCAATTAATTTCGGTTCCGCTGAGAGCCGGGAATCTCAACTGTAGGGGCGGCCCTCCGTGGCCGCCCGTGCTTTGAAACGCGCTTCATTTCTGAAACGGGCGGCCACGGGGGCCCGCCCCTACAGTTGTTGGTCGGATTTATTTCCCGGCGCTGATCTCTTCGACAAACGTTACGCGGTTGATCTCGTGCAGGGTCGAAACACCGTTGAAAACCTTCTGTAAGGCCGATTCTCGCAAGCTGGTTAACCCTTCGGCCTCCGCTGCGCGCCGGACCTCTGACCCCGGCCGCCGCTCAACGATCATTTCGCGGATATTATCCGACAAGTCGAGCAATTCGTGAATAGCTGTGCGGCCACGATAACCAGTGTGGTTACAGGCATCACAGCCGACGTTCATATAGAAATACTTTTGACGGAATTGGTCCGGGTGTAGTCCTGCTTCCATCAGCTCCGTATCATTCGGGTGATACTGCCGCTTGCAATACGCACACAGCATGCGAATCAGCCGCTGGGCCAGTACGCAGTTGAGCGATGAGACAAAGTTGTAAGGCTCGACGCCCATGTTCAGGAATCGTCCGATCACATCGATCACGTTGTTCGCGTGAACAGTGGTAAATACGAGGTGGCCCGTCAGCGCGGATTGGATCGCGATCTGGGCCGTCTCCGTGTCGCGAATCTCGCCGACCATAATCTTGTCGGGGTCGTGGCGCAGGATCGAACGAAGACCGCGATCAAATGTGAGTCCCTTCTTCTCGTTGACCGGAATCTGCGTGATGCCGTGCAACTGGTACTCAACCGGATCCTCGATCGTCACGATCTTGTCTTCTTCGTTTCTGATCTCGTTCAGTGCAGCGTAAAGAGTGGTCGTTTTACCGGATCCGGTTGGACCAGTGACCAGCACCATGCCATACGGCTCTGCAATGTAACGACGAAACTTGCGCAGATCCTCTTCAGCAAAACCGACGACGTTCAGGTTCAGGTTTCTGAACTCTTCGTTGATCTGTTCCTTATCGAGAATACGGATGACCGCGTCTTCGCCATGAATCGTCGGCATGATCGAAACGCGGAAGTCGACGTTACGCCCTTTGTAACGAACTCTGAACCTGCCGTCCTGCGGTACGCGACGCTCGGCAATGTCGAGCTCCGACATCACCTTGATACGAGAGATCAGCGTCTGGTGATAAGCAAGATCGATTGGATCGACTTTGGCGTAGAGCGCGCCGTCGATTCGATACTTGACCTGGACCTCTGTATCGCGAGTCTCGATGTGAATATCCGACGCGCGCGACTCCATCGCGTTGTAAATGATCGTGTCGACTAGTTTGATGATCGGCGACATCTCGGAGTCAGTCGCCAAACGATCGAGGTCGAGCACTTCCTCGCCATGTTCTGTTTCCCTGACGAGCGAGATACGAAAACCCGAAGCCGCTTCCTGCAAGACACGTTGCGTTGTGTCGCCTTTTCTTAGAACGACTTCGACTGCGCCCGCAGTCGCAACGTGAGGAATGACGCGCGTGCGGAGCGTGCTGGAAACTTCATCGAGGCGCTCAAGGTCAGTCGGATCCGCCATTGCGATGTGCAGGCCTTTTTGATCGCGCTTCAGCGGCACGAACTGGTGGCGCACCATCAAGTCGACGGGCACTTCGGCGAAGAGTTCGTAGTCGATCGGCGATTCACGATCCGGCGGCAGCAAATCGACAAACGGGAGCCGGTAGCGGCGCGCCAGTTCCTTCGCCGCTTTCATCTCGGGCGGCAGATGCTCGTCGCCGTCATGGCCGTTTTCACCAACCGGCGGCACAGGCCTGAGGACCGGATCCTCGTTTTCTGACATTTGCTTCATAGAGATACTTCCGTTGACTGATTAACGATGGTGTGGACCGGTAATGCCTGCGCCACTCGAGATTGACTGGATTATCGGGAGGTAAATCGCAAGCAGGATCGTCACTACGACGCCACCCATCACGACAAGAATCGCAGGCTCAAGCGTGGTCGTCAACTGTTCCAGTCGCACTTCAGACTCTGCGTCATAAAAGACTGCGACCTCATCCAGCATCTCGCGCAAGCTGCCGGATCGTTCCCCGATGCCGATCATGTCGATTGCGAGCGGCGGCATCCAGCCTGCTGCCTCTAAACTTTCAGTAAACGAGCGGCCTTCGCGAATCATCGGCAGAATCGAAGAACTGCGACGCCGCAACTCCAGATTCGTGATCGACTCTGACGCAATCTCCCACGACTCAACCAGCGTGATACCGCCTGCAAGCAGTGTTGCCAGCGAGCGTGTTGCCTGGGCCACTGAAAGTTGAACAGCGAGACTTCCGGCAAGTGGAATTTTCAGTATTAGTCTACTGAGCTGAAGTTTTCCAGCGGGTGTGCGCGACCAGATAAACAACAGTATCGCGCCGCCGATGATTAATGGACCAAACCAAAGTACGTTGGACGACAACCAGCGCGAGATTCCGACGACGATCTGCGTCACGGTCGGCAGCTCGTTGCCGAATCCGGAAAACAGATCTGACATTCGCGGTACAACGTAGACTGTCAAAAACGTGACCATACACGCGGACGCGAAAAGCAAGAACGTCGGATACGCCAGCGCGCCGCGAATCTTTCGTCGCAGTGCGACGTTGCGCCTCATGTAAGTCACATAGCGGCTCAACACGTCATCAAGCGCTCCGGAACGTTCACCGGCGAGAATCGACGCGGTGTAAATGCGCGGGAAGATGCCGCCTTGCGAGGCGAACGCCTGCGACAGCGCCGCGCCACCGCGGATCTGTTCTTCGACGTCGGCTAACACAACGCGCAGCCGCGCTGAAGCGGCTCGCTTACGCAGCATCGAGATAGCCTGGAGAATCGGAATACCGGCGCGGACGAGTGCCGCTAGTTGCTGGTTAAAGAGCAGAAAGTCGTTGGCTTTGACTTTGGCATGAGCGCCAGATCGTCCAAATTGTGTCAGGCTGGCGACGCCGGAGGTGCGTGGAGGAGTGACGTTGAAGACACGAAAACCCTCGCGCTCGAGCCGCGCCCGCGCTTCCTGCACGCCAGTCGCTTCGACCGTCCGAGTCACAACCTCGCCGGCAGGGGTTCCTAATCTACAAATGAACTCAGCCATGGCTCGCGATTCTATCTCACGCGCTGGACATCGAGAAGTTGCACCGGGAGAAAAGAAGAAGTAGAAAAAGAACAAGTCAGGAAGTGGGGCTTGCCCCCGCATATCCCAACAGCGGGGGCAAGCCCCCACTTCCCGATCTGTTCTAATCGATGTGTCCTTTTTCTATTAACTTAACGCGTTATATTCCTTGGAGGAGAAGTAATCTTGACTGCACCCGCAAAAGAACTAACCAATCAAACCCCTGCTCCCGTCCAAATGCTGCAAATTATCAGTGGTTTTTGGATTTCCCGAGCAGTTTACGTTATCGCTAAATTAGGCATTCCCGACCTGCTGAAATCAGGGCCAAAGACAGCCGAAGAACTGGCTTCAGCTACGAAAGTACACGCACCGTCGCTGTTTCGAATACTGCGCGCGCTGGCAAGCGTCGGAGTGTTGAGCGCCGAGGGCAGACATTTCGGCCAGACGCCGCTCTCCGAAACGCTTATAACTGACGCGCCCGGCTCTCTGCGCTGGTTTGCCGTCTCAGAGCTCGGCCAGGAACACTATCCCGCCTGGGGCAACCTGATGCACAGCGTCAAGACCGGCGAGATCGCGTTCGATGATTTCTTCGGCATGGACGTCTGGAAGTACTTTCAGCAGAATCCCGACGACGCAGCTGTCTTCAACAACTCGATGAGCAACGTGACCACTGCGGCCAACGACGCGATCATGTCGCTCTACAATTTTTCGGGCTTTCGGACGATAGTCGATGTCGGTGGCGGACACGGCGGCCTCATCACGACGATTCTCAAAGCAAACCCGGAAAGCAAGGGTGTCTTGTTTGATGCGCCGCAAGTGATTGAAGGCGCTCGTCCGAAAATCGATGCTGCCGGACTCGCTGATCGTTGTGAAGCTGTTGCCGGCGACTTCTTCAAAGCAGTACCGGCAGGCGGTGATGCTTACATCATGAAGTGGGTCATTCACGATTGGGACGACGAGAAATCGGTCACGATCCTGAGGAACTGCCGCAACCGTATGCAGGACAATGGTAAGTTGATCCTAGTCGACTGCGTCGTTCCCGAAACTGACGAGCCGCATTTTTCGAAGTTCATTGATTTGAATATGTTGGTGATGACTGGTGGGAAGGAGAGGACGGCGAAGGAGTTTGAACAGCTCCTCGGCACCGCCGGATTCAAGCTCACGCGCATCATCCCTACGGATCTACCCTTCAGCATCGTCGAAGCTGAACCCGTGTAGAATTAAGCCGCAGATGAACGCAGATAACGCAGATCTGCGTTCAATCTTGCGCGCAGCGATACGCCTGTCCTAGAATGTCCGTGCCAACATAGCAATAAACTGAAACGCGCGCGGCCGTCTCCCCGTGAACATTTCATGCTCCGGTTTTGAAAAGTCGGACATCACTCGTTTCCTAACGAGCATCTGTGTTGACAGCCCTTTCAGCCCTGACCGGTACTTAAAAATTTGAACACCGCACTGTAGCCGGGGGTGACATGTATTTACCGACTCGTTACGCGACTAAGATAACGGCGGCTTCCATTTCAATTCTCGCTGTCACGATCTTCTTTACGTTGGCAGTGGAGAGTCAGGAACCTGCTATTCAGGATAAGCAGACCGCTACTCAATCTCCTTCACCTGCGCCAAAACAGAAGATGGGCACCGAGCTCGACGATCGTTCGCTCATCACCAACACTGACCTGATCACCCTGACAGTTACGGTCACTGACACTTATGGACGGTACGTATCCGGACTGAGCAAGAGCGCCTTTGCCGTCTTCGATAACAAACAACAGCAGGAGATCACACACTTCAGCGACGACGATTCGCCGGTTTCAGTCGGAGTTATTTTCGACGTTTCCGGTTCGATGAGTGGCGACAAGGTGAAGCGCGCGCGCGACGCTCTGAGCAAGTTTATTCAAACCAGCCACGATTCAGACGAGTACTTCCTGATCGCCTTTAACTCGCGTGCTCAGTTGCTGCTCGACAGAACGCGCGATGGCGACTCGGTTTTGAATAAGCTCACGTTCGTCGAGACGAAGAACCAAACAGCACTCTACGATGCGTGCTATCTCGGCGTTGAAAAAGTTCAGCGCGGAGCGCATCCCAAACGCGCACTGCTACTCATCAGTGACGGCCAGGATAACGATTCGCGCTACACGTTCAACGAGCTTCGGAAGCTGTTGAAAGAGTCTGACGTGACGCTCTACGCCATCGGCATCCTGAGCGGCAGCGATGCCGGCAGTGCCCTCGGCATGGAAGGCCAGGGCATTCTCGACGAGCTTTCCGGTGTTTCCGGCGGCAAGGCATTCTTCCCTCGTTCCGCGGCCGAAATGGACGACATTTTCGAGCAAATCGCCCTGGAGTTGCGGCATCAGTACTCCATCGGTTACAAACCCGACGCGTTTCAAAGCGACGGCAAGTGGCACCGTGTAAAGGTGAAAGTGACACCACCGCGCGGGCTTCCGCGCTTGTTCGTCCGTTCAAAGGAAGGTTATTACGCTACGGCGGGCGCCCGTTGATTTCAAAGGCAGTCTTTCGGCAACGCGGGTTCACCTCTCCGGCATCTGTTGGAGGTGTGTGCCCGATGTGTGCTTTATAATGACGTTGTTTGCCCCAGCCTTACGCGTTTTTGAGGAGTTTTCAGGCATTGTTTAGTGAGCAGAATCTGAGATGGACCGGAATTTTTGCGGTCTGCGCTTTAATACTGTCGGGATTGATCTTTGGCTCGAGTGTTTTCGCGACGAGCGGGCAGGAACGACCCCGCAGCACGCAGACCCAGCAGACCAGACCTGCGGCTACACCGACGCCGCCGGTTACCACTCAAACTCCATCAACGGCCACACCGACGCCAACTCCGCAAACACAACGACCGTCCGGAACTGATCGAATTGCGCCCACATTGGGAGAGCCACCGCCACCGCCGCGTCTTAAACCAACGCCAACGCCGACACCACCCGAGGAGATCGAAGCGGGCAGCATCGTTCGCATCAACGCCGAGCTCGTGCAGCTTCATGTGCGCGTGATCGATCGCAACAACCGGCCGATCGACAACGTTCCGAAAAACGACTTTCACGTGTTTGAAGACGGAGTGCCGCAGACGATCGAGACGTTCACTCGCGAAGAGGTGCCGATTAGTTACGGCCTTGCTGTAGACACTTCCGGCTCGCTGCGATCGCAGTTGCAAAGCGTCATCGATGCCGGCAAGACGATCATCAACAGCAACAAGCCGGGTGACGAGACTTTTCTCGTGCGCTTTATTAGCAGCGACAAGATCGAGACCGTTCAGGACTTCACTGCAAACAAAGAATTGCTGATGGATGGTCTCGACAGTTTTTATGTCGAAGGCGGCCAGACGGCAATCATCGATGCGGTCTATCTGTCAGCCGAGCACGTCTCTGAATACAAAAAAGGTGATGAAGGAGATCGCAGACGCCGCGCGCTGATCGTCATCACTGACGGTGAAGACCGAAACAGTTTCTACAAACAGGAGCAGCTCTTTGCGCGGCTGCGTGAAGAAGACGTTCAGATCTTCGTGATCGGCTTTGTCAACGAGCTGGACAAAGATGCCGGCTTTATTCGCAAGAGCCCGCGCGAGAAAGCCGTTACATTGATTAATAAGCTTGCCACTGAAACAGGCGGGCGTGCTTTCTTTCCCGAGTCAATTGCTGAACTGCCTCAAATCGCGAATGACATCGTCAGGGATCTGCGTACGCAGTACGTGATCGCCTACAATCCAACCAACAAAGCTCAGGATGGAACATTTCGGGCAATCAAAGTGAGCGTGGATCAGCCTTCCAACTCTGACAAGCGTATTGCTTTGACGAGGACCGGTCGCATTGCACGCAAGGAAAGTCAAAGCACAGTGCGCCCACCGGCAGTGAGAATGCCCGGCACCACCACCAAAAAACCTTAGTCTAAGCGACGAATTGAAGAACAAGTCAGGAAGAGGGGCTTGCCCCCGCTTTTAGAAGAATTCCAGCAGCGGGGGCAAGCCCCTCTTCCTTACTTGTTACTTTCCTGATCCGTTAGTTTCCCTTACGTTTATTTTCGTCGCTGCTTTTTGTGGGCTTCTTTTTGTATTTCGTCCCGTGACGTGTCGCCGCTTCTTCGATCGAATGCGTAGTAGTGAGATTGTCGTCCGCTCGCGCAAGTTCGATTAGCCGCTTGTAGTAATTGTGCAGCGCATCGATCTCCGGCTCACTTAAATCCTCTACATCGATCAGACGATTGCTGGCGCCCTCCAGTGCTGCCACGATCTCGTTAAGCTTGAGATGAATCGCGAGTGCGTCTTTGTTTTGCGCACGCTGAATAAGAAACACCATGAGGAACGTGACGATCGTCGTTCCAGTATTGATTACGAGCTGCCAGGTATCAGAAAAATGAAAGATTGGTCCAGTGATGCCCCAGACAATAATGACTGCCAGAGCGGTGACAAAAGCGATCGACGTACCGGTAGCTCTCGTGACCCGGTGTGAAAACTTCTCGAGTACTGCACTAACTGCGTGTCGTTTTCGTGGCATGGAAGGGATCAATCTCTGCGTCTGACAGAACCGCTGATCTTCTTGCGTGTAGTTTCACCCGTTTGCAAGACGGGCAAACCGATGTCTACATCTGAGTGTGGTTGAGGGATCACATGTGTTGCCACGACTTCGCCGACGCGTTTGCCGGCAGCGGCGCCCGCATCGACCGCACTGCGGACCGCAGCTACATCACCACGCACGATCGCAGTGACGAGACCCGCATCGATCTTTTCCCAGCCGACGAGCCGAACATTCGCGGCCTTCACCATCGCATCGGCGGCTTCGATCATCGCCACCAGCCCACGGCATTCCACCATTCCGAGTGCTTCCGGCATCAGCTTCCTCCAATGGCCACAAATAGTAACAAAGCAAGCCACAAAAAGGCACAAAAAGCACAAAGGGTTTTTCTAAATCGTTTTGTGTATTTTGTGCCTTTTTGCGGCTAATTGCGTAGCGAGTGGATCGGCGCGGGTATACGACCGCCGCGCCGAATGAACGCGGCCGGCGAAAATGCGCTCACCGGCATGATCGGCGCGCTTCCGAGCAGTCCGCCAAACTCGACCATCTCACCGACGTCACGCCCAGGCACCGGAATGATTCGCACCGCCGTGGTTTTGTTATTCATTACTCCCACGGCCATTTCGTCAGCAATGATCGCAGCGATAGTTTCAGCCGATGTCGAACCCGGCACCGCCACCATATCGATCCCAACCGAGCAGACACTGGTCCAAGCCTCGAGCTTCGCCAGGGATAGCGCTCCTACTTGCGCCGCCTCAATCATGCCTGCGTCTTCCGATACTGGAATAAACGCTCCGCTCATTCCGCCTACCGAACCGCTCGCCATCGCTCCGCCTTTTTTGACTGCGTCAGTCAACAACGCGAGCGCGGCAGTAGTTCCGTGAGTACCGGCGCGCTCGAATCCCATTGCTTCGATGATCTTGGCGACTGAGTCGTCGCGAACCGGCGTTGGCGCCAGTGAGAGATCGATAATGCCGAACGGGATTCCGAGTCGTCGCGCAGCCTCACGGCCCACGAGCTCGCCTGCACGTGCCAACTTGAAGGAGAGCTTCTTAATCGTCTCCGCCAGATCCTGCAACGGAAGATCGCGATCCGCCTGTCTGACGGCGTGATGGACCACGCCCGGACCGGAAACACCCACATTGATCACGGCTTCAGCTTCACTGATACCGTGAAAAGCGCCGGCCATAAACGGATTGTCTTCGACGGCATTCGCGAAACAGACAAACTTTGCACACGCCAATCCACCCTGATCGCGAGTGCGCTCGGCAGCGTCCTTCAGGATGTGCCCGAGATGGCCCACCACGTCCATGTTGATTCCGGCGCGCGTCGTTGCTGCGTTCACTGACGAGCACAAACGTTTGGTGGTCGAGAGAGCTTCGGGAATGGAGTCGAGAAACTGACTCTCTGAAGGCGTTGTTCCTTTTTGGACCAGGGCCGAATAACCGCCGATGAAGTCGACGCCTACAGAGCCTGCTGCGTCGTCGATTGCGCGCGCGACCGATATAAGATCGCCGCCCAGGCCTTCAGTGATGAGAGAAACCGGCGTGATTGAAAGACGTTTATTCGCAACTCTGATCCCAAACTGTTCACCGATCTCATCGACAGTCGGCACGAGCCGTGAGGCGACGGCGCGGATCTTGTCACCAGCCTTTTGCGCAACTCCGTCCATCGAGTCGCTGGTGCAGTCGAGCAGGCTTAGACCGAGCGTGACCGTCCGCACGTCGAGATGCTCCATCTCGGTCATCGCGACAGTCTGAAGGATCTCGGCCTGGGTGTATTCCATCCGTGTAATCTGTGGCAGAAATTATCCGAGCACTTTGCTTAAGATCAGTAGTATGAGGAACAGCACAAACAACGCCGCAGCAACAAGCAGAAAGCGCAAACTCGGATCGTAAGCCGCCTGATCGATCACCACACTCGACACTCTCCGCAACTTCTCCACTTTTTCTTTAACGACCTCAGCCGCGGCTGTTAGGGTTGGCTGTGGGATCGAATTACCACACTGCGGGCAGAACATCGCACGCTGGCGCACACTCGCACCACATGCAGCACAACGACGTGCAATTTCAGGCTCAGACATAAAGAATCTAGATCCGGTGCATCGCGTTGAAGAGATCTTCTCGCTGCGCGTAAATGTTCACACCAAGCTTCTGCCCCTCACTGCGCAATCTGTCTTTCAACCCCGCCGTACTCTCTCGCGCGCGCGATGTGTCCGCAATGATCACCATCGCAAACTTTCCCTGAACGACCGTTTGGTTGATATCAATGATACTGCAACTGGCTTCGGCGAGAATTTGCGAAACGCCTGCCACGATCCCCGGATGGTCCAATCCAAAGACAGAAATAACCATTCGCTCTGACGATCCTTCGCTCCCGCTCCGATCGTTCTGAGATCTCGAATTACCACTTGTCGTTTGTACCTGGTTGTAGATGTCGGTGACCAACTGTTCTACCGTCGTATCGTCAACTGCACTGCCCAGACGGTCGTAAACCGCTCGGGTGATTCGGTAAATCAGGTCTTCATTGGCCATTAATTGATGAGTGAACAGGGATGGTGCTGTTTAGGGTCTGCCATTTTCCTGTATGAGCCGGCGCGCTGCTTCACGCATTTCTTCCGAGAGAGTTTCATTGATGTCGACGCGATCGACAATACCGACGACCGCAGCTTCAATCGACATGTCCTGATTGCCGATTGCGGATCGCGCTGCTTTGCCGAAGGCGCACATCACCATCTCACCGGTGCCCGCGCCGAGTCGATCGGCGACAACGACGATATTGCGAGTTGGTTCCTTGTCGAGATCGTATGGATGGACAATCAAAAACCGGACGCCCTCGAGATCGGGCGTCTTCTTGGTGGACCAGACTGTGCCTACGACTTTGGCTAAGAACATTTGGTGGATAAATCCATCCGCAGATTACACAGATTACACTTTTGCAAACACTTCAGCGGGCTCACCGATATCGCGTGCAGCGGGTGTGATGATCGTGCGCGCGTTGATGTAGATCTTCTCGCCCTTTTGAATGGCGCGTCGCACCTCTTCCTCGCTCACAAAATCTACCGCCTTTGCACCGTTACTTGAAGGCGCTGGCGGCGCTGGTGGTGCCGGTGCACGGTTCTCTCTTGGCGCGGGTGCCGTGTACATGCTTCCCGCTTCACTCTCGATCACGGGCGGCGGCAACGGCGAAGCAGAAGGCTCGAGACGTTTGCCCGCGAGGAAACGATCCACGATCGCGGCGATCTCCTGTCGATCGATCTTGCCACCCGCTACCACGGGCTCCTTTGCTGCCATTGGCTGAGAAACCTGCTGCGTACTGACAGCGGGACGCGCGCTCTTCACAGGCCGCGTCTCAAATGCCACGCGCTTAATGTCCATCAGGTGAAGTGGCGAGACGTTGTCAGACGTCACATTACCGCCCCACGAGCCGCAGCCCAGTGTCATCGATGGCGGCAATGCAGTTGAGAATCCAATCGCACCGTGTGTTGTTGGCGTGTTCACAGTTATGCGTGACGCGGGCATCTCAGCTCCAAACTGCACGGCCGCTTCGCGCGAGCGCGTATGAATGCCCGCGGTATGGCCCATGCCGCCGTAGGCCAGAACTTCCTGGCTGCGTTTGGCGCACGCCTGCAAACCATCGACTACATAAAACGCCAGGATCGGCGAGAGCTTTTCCATCGACAGCGGATGATCTCGTCCGACACCAGCAACGTCTGCGAGCAAACACCGCGTGCCCGGCGGAACGCTGAGACCTGCCATCTTCGCGATCACTTCTACAGACTTGCCGACGATCGCTGGATTCAGTGAGCGCTGCGGCGTCGCGACGACTTTTGCGAGCTGATCAGCCTCGGCAGTCGAAAGGAAATGCGCGCCCTGTAATCTGAACTGCTCGCGCACTGCCTGCTCGACTGGCGCATCGCAGACGACTGCCTGCTCGGATGCGCAGATCGTGCCGTTGTCAAAACACTTGCCCGTCAGAATATCCTGCACTGCCTTTGGAACATCGGCAGTGCGCTCAACACAGACCGGCACATTGCCTGGTCCAACTCCAAACGCAGGCTTGCCTGACGAATAAGCAGCGCGCACGAGTCCGATTCCACCAGTCGCGAGGATCACTGCGGTCTGCTTGTGTTTCATCAAGGTTTCGGTGCCTTCGATCGTCGCGCTGGTCATGCAGCCGATCGCATCCGGCGGCAAACCTTCCTTGACTCCTGCATCCCGCATCACGCGTGCGGTCTCGTTGATGCACTTTGCCGCCGACGGATGCGGCGACAGGACCACAGTGTTGCGTGATTTGATCGCGATCAGGATCTTGAAAATTGCAGTCGAGGTTGGATTCGTAGACGGAATGACTCCTGCAACGACGCCACGCGGGCTCGCGATCTCTACAACATCTTTCGACTCTGAAACGATTCCCTTCGTGCGCAGACCGCGAAAGTAGTTCCAAACGTCTTCAGCGGCAAAACGATTCTTCTCCTGCTTGTCGGCAGGAATGCCATATCCGGTTTCTTCAACTGCGATCGCACCGAGTCGAGCCGCGTCAGCCAGCGCCGCCCGTGCCATCGCCTCGCAGATGCGATCGATCTTTGCCTGATCGAATGCCGCGACTTGAGCGTGCGCACGATGCGCTGCTTCAACCAAGTCGCGCGCCTGTTGCACTGAAACCAGATCTTTATCGACGGACATGGCTCACTCCCATCCGTGTAATCTGTGGCTAAACGCAGATTACCTCGCTCGCTCTTTGTTGGCGTCACGCGTGCCCGCAGCCAGCGAACGTCCCTCGCCCTGGCCCAACTGTCCGCGCGCGCCACCACCTTGCAGCGCACTCTCGTCCGGGCTCAGGCCGGTGCGACCATTGACCGGAAGAACGCGCTCGACTTCAGCGTGCGGCCTGGGGATCACGTGCACGCTAATCAGCTCTCCAACTCTGCGCGCCGCAGCTGCGCCTGCATCAGTCGCTGCTTTAACTGCACCTACATCACCGCGCACAAAGATCGTCACGTAGCCGGCGCCGATGTACTCTTTCCCAAGCAACTGAACATTCGCTGCTTTGACCATCGCATCGGCGGCCTCAACTGCACCCACGAATCCTTTGGTCTCAACCATTCCGAGTGCTTCAAGGGGCATCTCTTTGTCCTCACTTTGTTAATTGTAGATATTAAAAGCGACTGTATCGGGTCACTATTGGCGTCAACGTACCACCGTGAGCGGCAAGAAGCAAGAGACGCAGATCTTTTGACCTGCAAAAGTTTGACACCGTTTAGCAGCGCAAGCTATAGTGCAGAAAAAGTGGGAGTTGTACGCATTCATACAAGCGGCGCGCTGATAGACCTGGGGTAACAATCAAACCAACCCGACGCCAGGAATCGAGCGATTGGAGATGGCAGCGAGTATAGGCGAACAATTGCGACTCGCTCGCGAGGAGCGCGGCATTGGCTTGCGCGAAATCTGCGATCAAACCCGCATCTCTGTCCATTATCTCGAAGCGATCGAAGCCAATGACTACAAACGGCTGCCTGGCGGTGTCTTTAACCGCAGCTTTATTAAGGCCTATGCGAAATGCGTGGGGTATGACGAGCGCGAAGCGATCGAGGGTTACACTCGTTATTTGCGCGAACACGGCGAGTCAACTGACGACATCAACACCACGCCGCTGCACTCGAAGGTCTACACCGACACGCCGGCAACACGTTCTCCAGTTCTGACGGTGGTCCTGGCAATATTAATACTGGCAATACTGACGGCA
>DASUYO010000367.1:0-5294 GCA_036377375.1 Pyrinomonadaceae bacterium | reverse complement strand
TCGGTATCCCCGTCGTTATCAAGGTCGCCGAAAGCCGCGCCGCGGCCGCTGAGCGGTACGCTAAAGATCGGACCAGCGGCGGTTGAGATGTTGACGAAACGTCCGCCGGTATTACGCATAAGCAGGGGCGGCTGGCGGTATTTCAAGTTGCTGGTCGTTTTTTCGATCGTATCGAGTACGTGCCCCTGGGCCACAAAGATGTCGCGCAGTCCGTCGTTGTCGACATCGACGAAGCGCATGCCCCAACCGGAATAGGGCAGCGTGATTTCACCGATGCCAGTTGTTTGCGTGACGTAGGTAAACGACAGATCGGTGTTGTTGTGATAGAGCGGATAGGTCTCATTCGAGAGGACTGAAATAAAGATGTCGGGCCAGCCGTCGTTGTCATAATCAGCTGCGTCGACGCCCATGCCGCCAAAAGTATTGCCTTTATCGTCGTAACCCGTGCCTGAGATGAGCGTGATGTCTTCGAAGGTGCCGTCACCGTTGTTGTGAAAGAGCGTCTGACGCACGGCGTCGTTGGCTACAAAAATATCCGTAAAGCCATCGCCATCGAAGTCGGCGAACGCCAGACCGAGACCTTTGCCAGGAGCGTCCGTGATCTTCGAACGACTGCTCACATCCTCGAACGTGCCGTCCGCTTTCTGATGAAAAAGAAGATTGGTCGCCGGCTTGAAATTGTCGGGATGACAAAACGCGCGGTAGTTGCGGCCCGAGCCAAGAAGTTGACGCAGGTTAGCGGGCTGGCCGCAGAAGAGACTGCCAACCTGGAAGTCCCAATCCATGTAGCGCAACACGATGAGGTCCAGCCGCCCATCGCGGTCGTAGTCGAACCAACCGGCGCTGGTTGACCAGCCTGACGCAGCGAGTCCCGTCTTGCTGGTGACATCTTCGAAGGTGCCGTCGCCCTTGTTGCGGTACAAAACGTTGCCGCCATAACCGGTAACGTAGAGATCCACGAAACCGTCGTTGTCATAATCGGCAGCGGCAACGCCAAAGCAGTAGCCGCTGCCTTTAACGCCGGCAAGTTCGGTAACGTCTTCAAGAGTGCCGTCAGGTTTTTGATGATAGAGTCGATTCCAGAAGCGCGGGTCGCGCTTGTCTGGCTCGGCGGTGAGCGGCATCGGGTCGCTGAGAGCCGCTCCGTTTGTGAAATAGATATCGAGGCGCCCATCGTTGTCGTAATCAAGGAGCGCCACGCCGCTTCCCATTGTTTCGAGTAGATACTTCTGCGACGTTGGTGAGGCAGCGTGCTTGAAGCCGATCCGGCTTTGGGCCGTAATGTCAGTGAGCGTAACTGGCGACGCCTCCTGTGGGGCTGGACGCGGCGGCTTTGCCGAGGAATTACCGCTTTCGTAAGAGCGACCCGTCCGCGGCTCTGGTGCGTGTGGCGTTTGTTGGTTGAAACCCGTCATCACAGGTAGCAGCAGGAAGAGTGAGAGTGTCAGTAATGACCGACGACGATGATTTTTACGTTTGCTTCCCATATACGATCTTGGGCACGGTCAGTACCACACGCGATAGCGGGTGGGTCAAATTCTTGACCACCACCCGCTACCGCGGATGTTGCTGACTGTGCCCAACCAGATGCTTATGACTTTGGTGTGCAACCGGCTTTGGCTCGCCCGGCTGTGTCTTGACCGCCTGCAGCAATCTTTTTGACGCTATGCCCGAAACGGAACTCGACTTTGCCTGTTTCTACTGAAACCAATGTATTGCCACACGTTTTGTCAACCGTGAACACATTTTCTTTAGTTTCCAAACTCGCCCGCGTTGCAGTCAGGCCTGATTCAACATTGACCATCGACTTACCGGTGGAAACTCTGATGCTACCGTCACCGAGCAATATCGCAATGCTTGCCATGGTGTGGGTAGTATTGTTGATGTCGTACCTCAGCTTCATAGTGGTTGACGGCAGCGCCTCGACGCGCCCGAGCTTGCCCAAACTGACAACTGCGCTCGATCCCTTCGCGGTCTGAACCTCACTGCCTGGAGCAACAATGTCGCCTGTAGCGGCGGGTTTGCCATTTACGCTGACCGTTCCGGTCACAGTCAACAGGCCCACTTGTTCCTCGGCGTCCATTGCGGCTAGCGCGCGATGGGACATTCCGGTCAGGAACGCCAGAGTCAGGCAAAACATCAGGATCCGAATTTTTCTACTATTGCTCGTCATCATCTCTCCTCCCTGAGTTTAAGTAAGTACAAGTCGCAACGAAGCGTTAGCACGTTTGTCGGCGACGCCGCTTCTCCTAGCTTGCTCAGTTTGCGCGCCTTCGAATCGACTTTTAGCAATTCAGCAATCTTGGAGAAGAATTGCCAGATGATTTCGTGTAACAAATCGGCCCTGACGTAACCTGACTTCTAGATTTGGGGGAACCGATGAAAAATTACAGCTTGGTCACTAAGCTTTTTGTCTATTGCGCGCTTGTCTGCTGCACATTCGTGCTGAGCCAAAACTCCTCGTACGGTCAGGGGAGGTCCCTAACCAGGGAGCAGATAGACAATATCGTTACACCGCAGTTAGAGAAGTGTGAAGTGCCCCCAGCCGGCGACAAAGTCATAATCGAGGGCCAGACCAAAACCGCTCGGTTGGACACGAATGGAATCATCCCTACCCGCAATCAGCGACAATTTCCTGTGGCCACGGTTAGGAGAACAATGCAGGGGATGTGGCACGGGAAAATCATAGGGAGCCCGCTCGACACTAAATACGAGAAGAGCAAGGAGGCGAACGTCGACTATTTCTGGATATTTGACATGGCACGTAGCGAGTCGCTGATTGTTGCTCTACGAAATGGCAACAACAGTCTGGCGGGAATGGAGGCGGTTTCGCCGAACGGACCGAAAATCTCATATCTGATCTGTGCTCACGAAGGGTATATCCCCACCGTGGAGAAGGGCTCTGAAATTCACGAGTTCACTAAGGTTTCTAATAGCATCGCGGACGCTCCAAAGATTCTGGCGAAGGCGACGGGGGTAAAATTTAAAACAGGGCGACCTATTCTTTCAGAGCTGTGGAAAGAGATTGTGGCGTCGAAATATTTCCAATCTCTGCCTGCCGTGGCCTTTGCAGGTGGCTTCTTTAAACCTATTCGGGTCGACCTTCTCCCAAATCCAGGTGGGCCGCCCCAGCTTTCGATGAGTTGGGACTCAGAGTACTACGGAGGCGGAACGACCTGGATACAGTTCACGCCCGGCGTACCAATGAGAGGCGTCGAATACACGACGTTTGTCGGAACGACTGCGAGTAAGGGAGATTTTCTCGTGTCGTCGCCCGGAAACGGGAGGTTAGCCAAAGTGGAAGCAGCCAGCGGAGGGACCTACGACCTCGCCTTTGATAGCGTCAGCTTCGGACCTTTGCAAAGCGGGGCAGTAGCAAGCTCTCCTTCGCGGCGATCAAGCCGGAGCACGCGAGCTAACCATCGAACTGGGAATCGAAAAAATAACCACGGCCGCCGCAGTCAATGATCAATGATGTGGAGCTCGGACCGGCATAGTTGCGCATTTTGATTTCGTTGGCTTCCCGCCAATACCTCTATCCACAGATTACACAGATTCACTCACATACGATCTGTGTAATCTGTGGATGAACCGATTCCAAGCCGTTAGCAATCAGCAATCTTGGAGAAGCATTGCTCGATCATTTCGCGGATAGTATCGCCCTGACGGTACTTCAGAATTGATTGGAGGAAGCAATGAAAAATTACCCCCTGTTCGTTAAGCTTGTTGTCTGGTGCGCGCTTGTCGCCTGCACATTCGTCCTGAGCCAAAGCCCCTCGTACGGTCAGGGGCGGCGCCTAACTGCGAACCAGATAGACGCTATCGTCAAACCGAATTTAAAGCAGTGTACGCCCCAAAATATCCGGCTCAAGAGCGGCCAGCTCTCGAGCAGCCGGATCGACCCAGCTACCATCATCCCTACCCGTAATGCGCGAGAATTTCCCAAGGATAGGATTGCGAGAACACTGCATGGAATGTGGCGAGGGGAGGTCTTTGGGGACTACAACAGGGATTTGCGCGTCGACTATTTCTGGATAATTGACACACAACGTAACGAGGGGCTGATTATTGCACAACGCACTGGCAACGAGAGTGTGCCTAGACGGCCGCTTCCAAACGCACCGAAAATGACGTATCTGATGTGTGCTAACGAAGGGTATATCCCCAGCTCAGAGGTGGGCTCTCAAATTCACGAGTTCGTTAAGGTCTCTAACAGCATCGCGGACGCTCCACGGGTTCTGGCGAAGGCGACGGGCTTGGCACTTCAAGGAGCCACGCTTTCAGATCTGTGGCAAGAGATTGTAGCGTCCGGATATTTCAGATCGCTGCCTGCCGTGGCGTTTGCAGGTGCCCTCTTTAAACCAATACAGCTGGAACTTGTCGCGAGTCCAATTGGGCCTTCCCAAGTTTCGTTGAAATGGGACTCAGTGTATTACGGAGGCGGAGCGACCCAACTAAAGTTCACGCCCGGCGTGCCAATGAGAGGCGTCGAATACACGCAGTTTATCGGAACGACCGCAACTGCGGGAGATTTTCTCGTGGCGTCGCCCGGAAACGGGAAAATATACAAAGTGGAAGCCAGCAGTGAGCGCGCCGCCACAGTAGCTGGGGAAGACTGTATCGATGAGTCTTGCTACCCAGAATACTACGACCTCGCCTTTGATAGCGTCGTCGTCGGGCCTTTGCAAGACGGGGCAGTAGCAAGTTCTCCTTCGCGGCTACAGAAGCATCGATCTGGAAATCAAAAATCTAACCACCGCCGCAGTCAATGATCGATGACGTGCAGCTCGGACGGTCACAAACGGAAATAAGGGGAGTCATTTGACGAGCCGGACGTCGGGGCGACCGGTGTCCGGCTCAAAGTTTGGGTTTGGAAAGAAACGATCATGATCAAGTGGCTATTTCGCATCAGCGTTTCGATCGGCCTGGCCGGCATGGTGTTCGGTATGCTCATGGGTATCACGCAGAATTTCCTGCTCGCGCCGGCGCATGCTCATCTTATTCTGCTCGGCTATATCGCGATGTTCCTCTCAGCGCTGTACTACCGCGCGGTACCGGAGGCCGCAGCGAGCCAGCTCGCGCCGGTTCAGGCGGTCATCAGCGTAGTCGGTGCAATCCTGTTCCCGATCGGCATCTCGTGCGTAAGGCTCGGCGATCGCGTCCAATTCATGCCAGTGCTCGTTGCCGGTTGGCTTACTGTTGTGACCGGCATGGTGCTGTTTGTGGTGATCGTCTATCGCTCGTCCGGCCGCGCCCCCGCGCGGGCGACCACTGATAATCTGGAGAGGCCAGCT
>DASUYO010000366.1:0-21269 GCA_036377375.1 Pyrinomonadaceae bacterium | reverse complement strand
TCGATCACACCGGCATAAGGATGAACAAATCCAACACGCCCTTCCGTTGTTTCCGGCAGCATGTCGTGCGGAAAACGACCGAGATAATCCGCAAGGGCGTACATCGCATTGATCATGATTCCCTTGGCCGTGCCCGGATGCGTGCTCTTGCCCTGGAACATGACCGTCGCAGTTCGAGCACTCCACGTCTCGTCGCTTATCTCGCCCAGCTCTTCACCATCAACCGTGTAAGCGAACTTTGCGCCGAAGCCTTTCACGTCAAACTTCTCAATGCCTGAGCCGACCTCTTCGTCAGGAGTAAAAGCAATTGCCAGCGTTCCGTGTTTGAGCTGCGGGTTCTGACGAAACGTGTCGATCATCGTCATGATCTCGGCGACGCCTGACTTGTCATCCGAGCCGAGCAGCGTGGTGCCATCGGCGGTGATGATGTCGTCACCGATCAACGTCTTGAGAACAGGAGTCTTCGCGACGGTGATCACCTGAGTCGGATCCTTCGGCAAGGTGATGTCGCCGCCCTGGTAATTTTTGTGAATGGTCGGATTGACGTTTTCACCTGAAACTGCCGGCGAAGTATCCATGTGTGCGATGAAACCGATGACGGGCACTTTCGAGTTGTCGACGAGGTTACCGGGCACAGTCGCGTAAACGATCCCAAACTCACTGACGCGCACATTCTGTGCTCCCAACGCTGTCAGCTCCTTCGCCAGGAGGTTCGCGAGATTGAGCTGTTTGCGCGTACTGGGCACGGTCGTTTGGTCTTCCGCCGATTGTGTGTCGATCTTCGCGTAACGAAGGAAACGATCCATGACGGATTCAGTAGGCGGCTTAACCTGCGCCTTGGCGACTCCAAAAAGAACGAGACACAAAACAGAAGCTAAAATCGATTTCATCAATTCAATACCTTTCAGATTTTTTCAGCCACTAAAAGGCACAAAAGTCACAAAAAAGAAATTCACGTTTATGCAAAGTCATTTTTGTGACTTTTGTGCTTTTTTGTGGCTAACAGCGATTTGCGCCATTCTTCGCTCTGATGATTCAAGTCGTCGAGAGTTTGCTGCAATTCGTCGCGTTTGGTGGCGAGCGTGTTTTCGTCGGCGTCTGGAGGAACGTAGATCGGCTGCGCCACGTAGACGCGGGCGCGGGTAAAAGGCTTCGGAATCTGAAATAAATCCCAGCTCGGCGTTGTCCAGTAGCGCTCCAGCGCCATCGTGACGGGCATGATGGGATGGCCGGACTTTTTCGCAAGCAACACGGCGCCCATTTTCGCCACATAACGCGGACCTTTCGGGCCATCGATCGTAAACGCTGTCGTGCAACCAGCGCGCATAAGACGCGCCATTTCCACAACGGCGCCTACGGCGCCACGTGTGCTCGATCCCCGCACCGCTCCGTAGCCGAATCGCTGGATGAAACGAGCGATGTACTCGCCGTCGAAGCTCCGAGAAGTCATGACAACAATGCGCCGTTTGCGCCACCAGTAAGTCGTCAGAAAAATGCGATCGTGCCAGAACACGTAGATTGGGAGTCCGCCGTTCTCCGATGCCTTCTCGTGATTTTCCCAGCCGATTACCTCGAAACGGGCAGTCCGTCCGATCAAATTTATGAGGAGATAAAACACCAAATCCGCACCGTGGATCAGGAGCCGATCCTTGAACGAGTAGTCGGAGAGGTCGGCGAATTCATAGGCACGATCCACGCGCGACCGGGAGACACTTTGTCCAACAGAAGCCTGCATTAATGCGAGAAGTATAGGGCCACGGATTTTCGCGGGGCAACAGCACGGATCAATAGATCGGTGGCTCACCGGGCGGCCGTGTTTTCCAACGTTTGTGAATCCACAGCCACTGTCCAGGATACTGCCGGATTTGGTTCTCGACTCTCCGCGTAATCTCAACGGTCACCCTTCGCACGTCGGCCTCTTCGTCTCCGGTGCACTCAGCGGGAATTGGTGTTTCGGCGATTAGCAAATACTTTCCTTTTTCCTCACTCCAGGGCGCGTAGAACGGGATTAACGGCGTGTTTGTCCGCAACGCAAGCTTGGCTATCACAAACGTGGTCGCGGCGGGTACTCCAAAGAAATCGACAAAAATCGCTTCGTCGTCGAGTGTATTCAGATCCGGCAACAAGCCCAACGCTGTTTCACCAGAGCGAAGAATCTTGAGCATTGAACGCGCCGCGGAGAGTTTGTCTATGGTTTTGTTACCGAACTTCGTGCGCACCTGATCGACGAGTTGCTCAATCTTCAGATTATCAATTCTGCGAACGATGATCGTAAACGGGTGGACGAGCATTGACACCGCGAAACTCGTCATCTCCCACGCGCCGAGATGACTGGTGTAGTAAATCAACGCGTCGCCGCGCTCGGCTCTGGCAGTTTCGAGATTTTCAAAACCCTGCACTTCGATTAGCTGTTTGAGCTCTTCACGAGAGCGCGAAGCCATCTGGCTGAAGAGTCCGAGCTCGCGTCCGAGACTGTCGAAACACTCGCGCAAAAGCCGCGCGCGCTCCTCGTCACTTTTTTCAGGAAACGCGAGACGGAGGTTGATCGCTCCAGTTCGCCTGAGGTCGTGCGCGAAAAGATAAGCGACTCTGCCCAACGACCTGCCAATCCAATACGCGGCCGGAGCGGGTAGACTCCCCAGCACGACCAACACGAACTTCACTGGTGCGTATTCGAGATAGGTTCGGAGCTTTCCGTGTTTAGCCATTAGCTGGAGACAGGATTTACATGATCAGCAGGATACCTGGCAAATCCGCAATCCCGGCTTAATCCTGTAATCCCGTACATGATATATTTCGAACGAGAGGCGATAGATTTTCGTACAGCCATCGAAGTATCTCTCCTCAAACACTTCAGAAAGATTGGAGCTTGATGGAAAAACGCCGGATTCTCGTCGTGGATAATAACGATGAGTTGCGTGTTCTCGAAGACGCCCTAGGGCGACTGGGACACGAAGTCGTAGTGGCTAGCGCACGCGCGAAGGCAATCCGTCGAGACGATCTCGATAGCTTCGATCTGATAATCAGCGATCTTGCCGAAGATGAAGTCAGGGCTTTTAAAATGGGCGCAGCAAACTACCTGCGCCTCCCCTATAACCGCGATGAGCTGCGCGAGATAGTAGAACAAACACTCTCACACAAGCTGCGTTACGTAGACGATCCGAGCATTCTTTCTCAGGTTCACGAAAAAATTGAGTTCGAACTGCCCAGCGATCTCGGACTGATGAACGGCGTGCTGGAGTATCTCCAGGAACGCGTGGCGAAGCTCGGCTTGATTCGTCCGGAACGCTCGAATCTCTTCATCGCTCTCGATGAAGCATTCGTGAATGCGGTCAAGCACGGCAACAAGAACGATCCGAACAAGCTCTTGAAGATCACCGCGGAGCTATCGCCGAAAGAGGCGAGTTTTACTGTCGAAGACGAAGGCGAAGGCTTCGATATTCGCGAGATTCCCGACCCATGTGACCCCGCCAACCTGTTTCGAACTTCCGGCCGAGGAGTGCTCCTTATCTACAACATCATGGACGAAGTTGAGTACAATGCGCAGGGTAATCGCGTAAAGATGGTGAAGCGGCCGGAAGCTCCGGTCAAAGCTCAACTTGTTGATCCAAACACCCCTGACGACAAACACGCGTGAATTCTGGTCTGCCTGGCGATGGTGGTTACCGCCCGCAGTTATCGTACTGATCCTCGTTCTTTGTTTTGTCGATCCATTCATCGGCGACTGGGACGGCCTGGACTACACCATGCTCTCGCTCCAGGGATACCCGTCGTCAATGGCGCTCGGTCGCAATCTCTTCATCTTCACCAATCACTTTCTCTACGTGATTGGCCGCGCACTTTTCCACGTTCAACCTGAAAATGCATACCTGATCTTCAAGTATGCTGTGGTGGCCCAGGCGCCGCTTGCAATCATCGCGTGCTGGATTCTTGCGCGGGACATTAGCGGGTCACTCTACACGGCAACCACGGCCGCGTTGCTGATCGGCATCTCGCCGGTCTTCGTGCTTTACGGCGGACAGGTGATGACCGACGTCCCTTCGGTTTTGCTTCTCGCGACTGCACTAATCATTCACCTGCGTGGCGTAAAGCAAAAGAAGTTCTGGCTGCTGCTGTTGGGCGCAGGGCTGATGGGATTAGGAGTGAACCTGCGTGAGACGATCGGACTCTATGCGCCCTGGCTGGTGCTTGCACCATTCCTGCTCGGATGGAAATTTCAACGCAGGGAAGTTTTGTACGTAGTGGCTTCGTGCGCTGTCTTTGCGCTGCTTGCACTCGGATGGTTTGGCTACTGGTTCATTACAGATCCTCATTACCGTTGGGTTTGGTTTGGCTGGCGGGAGTCGATGCGTGATGAGTCGGCGCGACATCCGGTCGTGCTGGGCAATCTTCGTCCTTACGTAATGTTCTACTTCCTCAGCGCGCCGCTCGTGTTTCTGACGCTTCCATTTGCTCCCATTCTTGAGTGGCGCAAGCATCGACTCTCTCCGATGCTGTTGCTGTGGCTGGTTGCTTTCGTCGCCAATCTGCTGCTGTTTTTCAACTACAGCACGACTGTCAACTGGCGCTACTTTTTGACAGGTCTACCCGGCCTCGTGCCTTTGGGTGCTTACTGGCTGCTTCGCCTTGCGCAAAAGCCTTTGCGAACTGAGCGCCGCGCGCTCTTCGCGTGCGCAGGTATGATCGGAGTGCTGGCTGTCATCTTCTTTATTTGCGTTCGGCCGATAAGCTCCGAATTCATTCAGCGTCGTGCGATGAGCAAAGATTACAGGCATCGACTCGAAAAGCTGCCGCCCGACGCGATCATGATTTCCGGAGCACAAACGATCGCTGTGCACTACTGGGCATCGATTGGTACGGGGAGATGGAAGGCGATTGGAACAGGCGGCGGCTGGCCCGGCGATAAGTTGTTTTCGATAGTTCAGAATCATTTGAATCACGGGCGCCGTGTTTTTATCGATACGGATCAGCGTTGGTGGATGCCGTGTAGCTGGCAACGCGATGAGATACCGCTGATCGTGGAGCTGGAGCGATATTTTAGTTTCCGGCAGGTGAGCGACACGATTTACGAGATCAGTTGGAAGGGAGATCCGACGGCACGCGACAATCCAAACTTGAGCCGGTTGCTGCCGGAGAACAGGCCGGAGGACATGAGGAAGTGTCCGCCGGTAAGAAATTAGCCACGGATTTCCACGGATTGATTACGGATGCCGTACGAAGTATTTCTCGCGCTCAGATACCTGCGGTCGCGGAGAAAGCGGCGGTTGGCGCGCGCGACTTCCGTTGCCGCGATACTCGGGATTTGTATGGGTGTGGCGGCGCTGATCGTCGCGTTCGCTCTGTCGAATGGATTTCGCGATGAGATGCGCGCAAAGATCCTGCAAGGCACGTCGCATTTGAGCGTGCTGCGTACAGACGGGCGTCCGATCGAAAACTACACGGATCTTGCCAGTCGCCTGAAACAAATTAACGGCGTCGTCAGTGCGTCGGCAACCACTTACGACGGCGCACTCGCGCGCGGATCGAAAGGCTCGAGTTACGCAGTCATCCGCGGAATAGAAAAAGATGCAGCACAATTGGCTCAAGGCCAATGGCTGCGCGAAGGCTCGTTTGGACCACTATTCGAGCCATCATCTCCGAACGAACTCCCGAATGCTGTTGTCGGCTCAGATCTGGCTGCGCGGATCGGGGTCGTTGTTGGTGACGTGTTTCAAATTCTGCCTGTGAATCAATCCACAACGCGACGGTTGCGAGTAGCCGGCATATTTCGCTCCGGCCTATTCGAGTACGACTCAACCTGGATTTATCTTCCGCTTGAAACAGCAACTGCCTTTGCCGGAAACAGCCATGCTGCCTCGGTGATGAGTGTGCAAGTGCAGGACATTGATAACGTGAAGCAAGTGAGTGCGAACGTTACGAGTGCTCTCGGCAACAGCTACACGATTGTTGATTGGCAACAAGCGAACCAACCACTGTTCGCCGCACTCGCGCTCGAGCGCCGCCTCGGTCTTTTTATCATTGGTCTGATCATCGCGATCGCCACACTCAACATCACAACAATGCTGATCCTCGTCGTAGTTGAACGGCGGCGAGACATCGCGATCCTCAACGCACTCGGTGCGACGCGCACCGGAGTCATGTTGCTCTTCATTATCGAAGGCGCTGCTGTTGGCGCGATCGGTGCAGTCGCGGGAGTGATGCTGGGCTTCATCGCCTGCCTCATCGGCAACCATTACAAAGTGGTGAGCTTGCCCGCAGACGTTTACTCAATCAGCAACGTGCCGCTCATCGCGAGACCGAGTGAAATCTTTTTCGCGGCCTTAGTCGCTTTTGTTCTGAGCGTGCTGGCGACGATCTATCCAGCGCGTGCAGCGTCCCGCATGCGACCGGTCGAGGCCTTACGCGACTCATGATCAGCGTCGTCGATCTGCGCAAGAGTTTCATCGCGCCGAACGGAGAGCGCATCGATGTATTGCGCGGCGCGACGTTTGCGGCGAATGCGGGTCAGAGCATCGCGATCACCGGAGCTTCAGGTTCAGGAAAATCGACACTGCTGCACCTACTCGGAGGTTTGGAGTCAGCAGACCACGGCACCATCAGTCTGGATGGTCATCGCCGCGAGATCGGATTTATTTTCCAATTTCACTATCTACTGCCTGATCTTTCTGCGCTCGAAAACGTCGCGCTGCCATTGCTGATTGCGCGCTGGAAGCCACAACGAGCGTTTGAACGTGCCATGAAGTTATTGGGTGAAACGGGTTTGGGTGACCGCGCGGACCATCCGATATCGCATCTTTCAGGCGGCGAACAGCAGCGCGTCGCAGTCGCAAGGGCACTCGTGACCGAGCCAAAATTGTTGTTGGCTGATGAACCGACCGGAAATCTCGACGCGGCTATTGGCGAGCAAATCGGGCAGACGCTGGTGGATTACGCTCGAAAACATTCGGCGATCACAATTATTGCGACTCATAACGCCAGTTTGGCGCAATTGTGCGATCGAACTTTGATTCTCGCAAATGGGAAGATGTAAATCCGTTTTAAATCTGTGTAATCTGTGGCTGAAATAATCATGCCGTTACGTCTTTTACCATCATAGGTTATAATGCGCCCGGGCAAAGGTAATTATAAGGACGTTCTACCAATACCAAGATGTTCGAACGTTATACTGAAAAAGCGCGCCGAGTTATCTTTTTCGCACGCTACGAAGCGTCACAGTTTGGAGCTCCGGCCATCGAACCGGAGCACCTTCTGCTCGGCCTGATGCGCGAAGACAAGACGCTCACCGGGCGCTTTTTCCCGCGCGCGCAGGTCTCGATCGAGTCGATTCGCAAAGAGATCGAAGGCCGCACATTGCTGCGCGAAAAAATCTCAACATCCGTCGAGCTCCCACTTGCTCCGGAAACCAAACACGTTCTCGCTTACGCACACGAAGAAAGCGATCGGCTCCAGCACCGACACATCGGCACCGAACATCTGCTGCTCGGACTGCTTCGCGAAGAGCGTTCGATGGCCGCTGAGATTCTTTACGAACGCGGGTTGCGATTGAATGCGGTGCGCGATGAGATTGCACGCCAATCCGGCGCCGATTCGCGAACGTCTCAAAAAAAAGACACACCACACCTCGTCGAGTTCTCACGTGATCTGACAGACGACGCCGCAAATGACAAGCTCGATCCGTTGATCGGTCGTGAAGCAGAGATCGAACGCGTGGTCCAGATTCTTTGCCGTCGCACGAAAAATAATCCGGTGCTGATCGGTGAGCCTGGCGTCGGCAAGACTGCAATCGTCGAAGGACTCGCGCAACGAATCGTGCGAGGCGACGTGCCTTCGTTCCTCGAACACAAACGAATTCTGTCACTCGATCTTTCGTTGATCGTTGCGGGTACCAAGTACCGCGGCCAGTTTGAAGAACGCTTGAAACAGATCATGCGCGAGCTGGTCGAGAATCCGCAGTACATTGTTTTCATCGACGAGCTGCACACGTTAGTCGGCGCCGGCTCCGCTGAAGGATCTCTCGATGCAGCAAACATTCTGAAGCCTGCACTATCGCGCGGCGAGATTCAGTGCATCGGCGCGACCACCCCCGCAGAGTTTCGCAAGTCGATCGAAAAAGATCGCTCGCTCGAGCGTCGCTTCCAGGCAGTGAAAGTTCCACCTCCATCGGAAGCTGAAGCTGTCAGTATTCTCGATGGCGTGCGCGAGCGTTACGAGAGTTTTCATCAAGTTCGTTATACCGACGAGGCGCTACAGGCCGCTGTTTATCAATCGCACCGTTACATTCCCGATCGTTTCCTGCCGGACAAAGCAATCGACGTGATCGACGAAGCGGGCGCGCGTGTGAAGCTTCGGGTGCGGCGTGAACAAGGCACTCTTGCTGATTGGAACGAGCTGAATGAGTGGTCGCGCTCCTATGGTGACACGAGCATGCGCATGCATCATGAAGATGCGCTCGTCTCTGCTGAAGTGACGCGCGACGACGTTGAGGACGTGATCGCACGTTGGACCGGCATTCCCGTCAACTCACTCAAAGAGGAAGAGACGCAGAAGCTGCTACGTATTGAAGCCGAGCTTCACAAGCGCGTCATCTCACAGCGCCCGGCAATCTCTGCGCTCGCACGCGCGATCAGGCGCTCACGTGCAGGTCTCAAGAATCCATTGCGACCGGTTGGCTCTTTCCTGTTCCTTGGTCCGACTGGTGTTGGCAAAACTGAAGTGGCGCGGTCTTTGGCAGCATTCCTATTCAGTAGCGAACGTGCGCTTATTCGATTCGACATGTCGGAGTTCATGGAGAAGCATTCCGTCTCCAAGTTGATCGGTTCTCCGCCAGGCTACGTGGGGCATGAGGAAGGTGGACAGTTAACAGAGCGCATCAAGCGTGCGCCGTATTCAGTGTTGTTATTCGATGAGATCGAGAAAGCGCATCCTGATATCTTCAACATCCTGCTCCAGGTATTTGAAGACGGCATACTGACTGACGCTCTCGGCAACACGGTCGACTTCAAGAACGCCATCATCATCATGACTTCCAACATCGGCGCGCGCTTCATTCAGAAGAAGGGCACCCTCGGATTCCAGGCAAACACCGATGCCAGCCGCGAAAAGGTTGAAGAGATGGTGATGTCGTCCGTGCGGCAGACTTTCAACCCCGAGTTCATCAATCGTCTCGACGAGATCATCATCTTCGACCAGTTGATGGACAACGAGCTGCTTGAAGTCGTGCAACTGCAACTCGACCAGATCAACAAGACGATGAGCCGGCACGGCTTTGAGATCAAGCTGACGGAAGAAGCGAAGCGTTGGATTGTCGAGAAGACCTGCGCTGACCGTCTCTACGGCGCGAGGCCGATCCGGCGCGCGTTGCAGAAGTATGTGGAAGATCCTCTGTCAGAGGCGTTGATTCAGGGCCAGCTCGAAGGCGCTACGATTGTTGAAGTCTACCTCAACGGCCAGGAGCTCGACTTCCGGCCGGAAGGCGTCGAAGCCGCTGACGATGCATTGCTCATACACTGATTAGCCATAAAGAGGCACAGAAAAGACTTAGCCACAAAAAAGCACAAAAGACACAAAAGGTTTTTCCTATTCATTTTGTGTTTTTTGTGCCTTTTTGTGGGGATTCGTGCGGTAGCACTTTGCTCTTTTTTGCCTTATAATGCGCCACTTTGCTGCTCAAAAGCTGGCAACTGGCAATTCTGACAGCGAATCAAAGGGCTGTCTTCGAACCAGTTCAACATTCATAAGCTCCCCGAAGTTTCTGAGGCCCGGCAAGAACTATTGAGGGATTTGGTGCCTATGCACTCATATCGTTCGTTTTGGCTCATCTTCCTGAGCCTAGTGGCTGGAATCGCAACATTCGCAACACCGGGACGTGTTATAGCCCAGCAAACTCAGCCTCAACGACTCGTCGAAAACGTCGACATCATCGGCAATCGTCGCCTGCGCAAGGACGACATTCTTTATTACATTCAAACTCGGCCGGGCGACGTGTACAACGTCGACACGGTTCAGCGCGATTATCAAACCCTGCTCTCGCTAACCTTCTTCGACAAAACGGCCACACGCGTGCTGGTCGAGAACGGTCCGCGCGGCGGCGTACACATCATTTTTGAAGTCAAAGAGCTGCCGATCATTCGTGACCTGACGTTTGAAGGTCTTCATAGCGTGCAGGAATCGGATGTGCTGAAGGCATTTCGCGAGAAGCGCGTCGGCGTGTCGAAAGAGAGCGTTTACGACCCGGTCAAAGTCCGCAATGCCATGCGAGTTATTAAAGAGCTGCTCGCTGCGGGCGGACATCCCAACGCAACTGTTGAAGAGCGTACCGAAGAAGTCTCGGCTACCTCGCTAGCGATAACTTTTCACGTTAACGAAGGCGATCGGGTGCGTGTAGTCGATATCCAGTTCGAAGGCAATCAGGTTTTCAGTGACGGCGCCCTGCGCGGTGCAATGAAGTACGTCAAAGAAGCAGGCCTCATCACGCGCTTTAAGGGATCTGACATTCTCAATCGCGAGAAGCTGGATGTTGACCTTCGTTTGGTTGACAACTACATGCGCTCGAAAGGTTACCTTCAGGCGCGTCACGGCGAGCCTCGCGTGGAAGGCGTTGGAAAGCGTCGCACCGGTTTCCCGATTTTGCCGTTGCCGTTCTTGTCTTCAGTTGATGAAGGACTGCGCGTGACTGTTCCGATCATCGAAGGCAAGGTTTACCGGCTGGGTGAGTTCAAGGTCGAAGGCAACTCGATCTTCTCCGAGGCGCAGATCAGGTCGGTAATCGGTCTAAACAAAGGCGACATCGCCGACGGCGAAAAGGTGAGCAAGGGCCTGTTTGAGAATCTCAAGAAATTTTACGGGCAACAGGGATTTATCGAATACACAGCCGAGCCAGTTCCGACCTTTAAAGACAATCCCGCAAATCCAAATGAAGGCATCGTTGACTTCACCGTCACGATCGACGAAGGAAAGCAGTTCACGTTACGTCGGCTGGAGTTCGTCGGCAACACGTTTACACGCGACAACGTGCTTCGTCGTGAAGTGCTCATTAACGAAGGCGACATCTACAACGACGTTTACTGGGAGTATTCAGTCGTCAAACTGAATCAGCTCGGCTATTTCAATCCAATCGACAAAGACAAAGACGTTGACCGTCGCACGAACGATGAAGAGGCCACTGTCGATCTTTCATTGAAAGTCAGCGAGCGCGGCCGGCAGCAGATCTCGTTCAACGGTGGTATCTCCGGTATCGGTGGTTCGTTCTTCGGTTTGGAATACTCAACAAACAACCTGCTGGGACGAGGTGAAGTGCTGTCGTTCAACCTTGCTGCTGGTAATCGTCAACGCTCGTTCCAGTTTTCATTTACCGAGCCGTACATCAAAGACAGACCGATTAGTGCAGGCTTTTCGGTGTTTGCCTTCACGCAGAAGTTCTTTGGCGAGGGCACGTTCCTGTCGCAAAACATCGGTGCACAGCAAGATCTGCTTGGCTCGCAGTTCAACTTCAATGACATCAACGAAGAGAATCTGTTTACCAGAAACTCATACGGCGGATCGATCTTCGCGAGCGCGCCGCTATCCGAGTTTTATCGGAAGCGGCGGTTTACACAATTTTCGCGCATCGGCGCTTCGTATCAGCTTTCGCTGTCGAGCGTGAAGGATCCACCGGCGAATGCTAACCCAAGCAACAGCTCAACATTTATCCCGGTCGTATATCGTCAGCCAAACATTCTGACGAGTCGCGGCACGCTGACTTTCTCTTACGATACGCGCAACGCGAGTGTCGACCCCACCAAAGGTCGCGAGTTTTCCGTCGGACTCGCCGTTGCGGGATTGGGCGGTGACGTACGCACTTACCAGCCGACGCTTTCGTACACGCAGTTCTTCCCGATGCGTCGCAAGAAGTCGGAGCATCCCGAGGTTTTCGGTTTCCGTGTCATCGCCGGGACGGTCGGCAGCTTTGCAACGTCCTCCAAAGTCCGCAATGCACAATCGCTGGCGTTCGTGGACGGCGTTCCAATTTTCGAGCGTTTCTTCCTCGGCGACGAGTTCACGATTCGTGGTTACAACGTGCGTTCGATTAGTCCGATATCCCCGGTCGACACGTTCATCACTTCGCGGAACGTTGTGTTTGCTACATCGAATGGTACCCCGCTTACGGTAGTTCCCGGCCTGCCGGCTGGGGCTGCGAACATCGGGGTATTTACGGGGCCGACGGGCAGCAACATCGCTGCGTTGCCGCGATCATTTACTTCGGTTGGTGGCGACACACAGATACTCGGAAACTTCGAGTACCGCATACCCATCATTGGCGACACGGTGGGTCTCGCCGCTTTTGCAGACATCGGATCGGCTTTCAATATCCGCAGTAAAAAGGACCAGCAGTTTTCGAGTGAATTTCTACCGGATCAGCCATTTCTCTCGACTGTCGGTTTTATTAACTGTCCGAGATTTGGCACTCCCGTCGCGGTCACCCTGAGCTCGCTGGCGTTTTGTCAAAATCCAAATCTGGCTGCACAACCGTTTTTGGGCGCCCTGGTCGCGCGTGACAATCGTATCGTCTCGCAGGCAGAACTCGAGGCTGCGCAAATGCTCGACCCGCCGAATCCATTGACAGGCTTGCCTCCTGGTTTCCAGCCGGTCTTCCTGCGTGGGGAGGCTCAGACCAACAGCGTCGTCAAATTGTCGCAGAGTTTGTTCAACGGATTAGGCGACTACCGGTCCAGTTTGGGTATGGAGGTCAGAGTCCAGGTCCCGGTCATCAATGTACCGTTTCGTTTAATCTTTGCGTATAATCCGAACGCGCGGGCAAACCAGGTCATTGACGGGTTTCCGTTCTTCTTTAACGAAAAAAAGAAAGTCATTCGCTTTAGTGTCGGGCGCACCTTCTGATCGCCTGAGCCAACCAATGGTGGGTGTACAAACAACTAAGGGGTTTGTCCAATCGCCTCAACTTAAGGAGTATTACAACAAGTCATGAATATAGCTCGTTATTTCGCTGCGGTTGCCTTGCTGGCGACTAGCGTACTTACCGCGTCAGCACAACAGAAGCCAGCCACTCCGGCGACGGCTCCGCAGACCAATGCGGCCATTCCCGACAGCAAGATGGCTATGATCTATTCGGATGCTTTTCTGGATCCAAAAACAGGTATTGCCAGATTCAATAGTTTGCTCGGCACACTCAATCGAGAGTTCCAGCCCCGTCAGGCTGAGCTGACAACATTGCAGACGAAGATTGATACTTTGTCGAAAGAGATTGAGAGCACTCAGAACGTCGCCGATCCGACAGCCCTCCGGCAAAAAAGAGATCAGCTCGCGCAGATGAATACGGAGGCCAAACGCAAGGCTGAGGATGCGCAGGCTGCTTATGAAAAGCGACGCGGGGAGATCTTCCTGCCGTTGCAGCAGGACATCGGCAAGGCGCTCGAAGCTTTTGCGAAAGCTCGTGGCATTACGGTGATCGTCGATGGCAGCCAGGTTCCGGTGGTCTATGCAGCAGATAGCATCGACATCACTCGGGCGTTCATTAACGATTTCAACAGCAAGAACCCGGCAACAGCGTCAGTGAGGCAGCCGTAACGGTCTCTCTGTATAGGCCGTATAAGTCTGATAAGGCTTATACGACCTATTAAACAGAGGTGGCAAGATCATGATTAGAAATTCTCTGTTTCCAATCAGCGCTTTGATCGTTGTGGCGTTTGCAGTCTCCGTCAGCGCACAGCGACCAGCGACTACCCCGACGCCGGCTCCAACAACTCGACCGACACCCGCTCCGACGACGGCTCGACCCACTCCTGCTCCAACGGCACCAGTCGATAACAGTGCCTCGTTGCCGATGAGCAAGATGGCGGTAATTTATACGGATCTGTTCCTGGATCAAAAAACCGGCATCGCTAAGTTTGGTAGTGTAGTTGCGAAACTGAATGGCGAGTTTCAGAAGGTCAAGGATGACTTGACGCAGAGCCAGAACAGAGCGCAGGCGCTCGAGACTGAAATCAACAAGCTGCAAAGCGCGCCGGAGGGAACGCCAATCGATCAAAAATCTTTGCAGGCTAAGATCGATCAACTGGACCAGTTGAAAAAAGATATTCAGCGCAAAAGCGAAGACGCGCAAGCCGCATACAATCGTCGCCGGCAGGAGCTCTTTACGCCGTTGCAGGAGGAGATTGGAAGGGCGCTCGAAGTTTTTGCCAAGGCCCGCGGCATCAACGTGATCATCGACGCTGCTCAAGTGCCTTTGCTTTACGCAGCCGATAGCATCGACATCACGCGTGCGTTCATTGCCGATTTCAACAGCAAGAATCCTGTTACCGCAGCCACAACTACGACGCCGCCTGAATAGAGCCGCAAAGAGGCACAAAAAACACAAATGGCTGAACTGAAGCCTTAAGCTTTTCCTGTTTGTGCCTTTTGTGCCTTTTTGGCGATTCTTTTATGGAAACAATCCTCGATTCACAGGCGATCCAAAAACTACTGCCGCATCGTTATCCCTTTCTCCTCGTTGACCGGATCGTCGAGCTCGTCCCGCGTGAAAGAATCGTCGGAATCAAGCAGGTAAGCATTAACGAGCCGTTCTTTCAGGGCCACTTTCCCGGCGCGCCTGTGATGCCTGGTGTGCTCGTCGTGGAAGCGCTGGCCCAGGTGGGCGCGGTGCTGGCCCTGCGGGAAATCGAGGATCGAGATCAGAAATTAGTTTTATTTACGGGGATCAAAGAAGCACGTTTTCGTCGTCCTGTAGTTCCTGGTGATACTCTTGTTCTCGAGGTTACTGCCTTGCGCATCGGATCAAAGGTGCAGCGTATGCGCGGCGAGGCCAAGGTCGAGGGCCAACTGGCCGCCGACGCCGAGATCATGAGCATCGTAGCGCCGAGGGAATAGGACCTTAGGATCGATTTTTGTTCATGTCCGCAGCCACTCACCCGACCACTATTCATCCCACCGCCGTCGTAGATCCGGGTGCCCGGATCGGTGACGATTGCTTTATCGGTCCTTACTGCGTCATCGGCGACGAAGTTCAGGTTGCAGATGGCGTGAGGTTGGAATCCCACTGCGTCATCGATGGACGCACTTCAATCGGCGCCGGTACACACGTATTTCCGTTCGTCTCGATCGGACTCGCGTCGCAGGATTTGAAATACAAAGGCGAGCCCTCAGAAACGCGCATCGGCGAGCGCAACACGATTCGTGAATTCGTCACGATTCACCGAGGCACGGCCGGTGGCGGCATGCTCACAAAAACCGGCGACGATTGCCTGATCATGGCCCAGGCCCACATCGCACACGACTGCCTCATCGGCGACGGCGTCATCATGGCGAATGCAGCCACTCTGGCGGGACATGTTGTAATCGAGGATCGAGCCAATATTGGCGCGTATTCCGGAGTGCATCAGTTCTGTCGTATCGGCAAAGAAGCTTACGTCGGTGGTTACTCAGTAGTGGTCAAAGATGCGCTGCCGTTCGCTTTAACTGTCGGCAATCACGCGAAGTGTTACGGCCTGAACATCACGGGAATGAAACGCCGCGGTTATTCTCGCGCCGCGATCGACGCGCTCCATCACGCCTTTCATCTGCTGCTTTCCGCAAAACTCAACACCACTCAGGCAGTCGAACGTATCAAGCAGGAGATTAGTGACTCTCCCGAGGTCACGGATTTGCTTCGCTTCATCGAAGCTTCCCAGCGCGGCGTCACCAAATGAAATTCGGGCTGATTGCGGGCAACGGCAGGTTTCCCTTTATGGTCGTGGAGGGTGCGCGCCAATCGGGCGTGCCGCTGGTGGTAGCTGCGATCCGTGAAGAGACCGATCCTGAAATGGACCAGCATGCCGAACGCGTGAAGTGGGTGGGCATCGGCCAGCTCGGACGCATGATCCGTTTCTTCAAGGAAGAAGGTGTTGAGAAGGCCATCATGGCCGGGCAAGTGAAACACGTTCAGATCTTCAGTCGCGCTGTGCCGGATGCGCGAATGTTGAAAGTGCTCTTGAAATTACCGCGGCGCAACACTGACGCATTGATCGGCGCGATTGCTTCCGAGCTACAGAGCGAAGGGATTGAGCTGGTTGACTCCACCTGTTTCCTTCAGGATTCGTTACCTAAACGCGGAACTCTTACGCGGCGCGAGCCCTCGAAGCAGGAGCGCGAAGACATTGAATATGGTTTGGAGATTGCGCGCGAGATTGCGCGGCTCGACCTCGGACAGACAATCGTTATTCGCGGTCAGGCGTGTGTGGCGATTGAAGCGATGGAAGGCACTGACGCGACAATCAGGCGCGCAGGAGAGTTAGCCAAAGGACGGCTGACGGTAGTGAAAGTCGCGAAGCCGGATCAGGATATGCGTTTTGATGTGCCGGTAGTTGGTGTGCCGACTATTGAGGCGATGGTAGAAGCGGGAGCGACGTGCTTGTGCATCACGGCAGGCAAGACGCTCATGTTCGATCGCGATGAAATGATCCGCGCCGCTGACCGTCACCGGATCAGTATTTTAGCCACGGATTTACACGGATAATTACGGATTAGTTTACCGGTGACACGGCCTCGGCGGTTTGCTCGGCCTTCGGATCGTATGGCGTGGCTAGGTACTTCTTTGCGACCGCCTGCGCGTTGTCGTAATCGATCCCTGACTGCACTGCCTTTTGATATTCCGATACCGCACGGTTGCGCTCGCCTTTCGCATCATAGGCGTTGCCACGTTTGATGTGGGCCCAAACCTCGATCCACGAGGGCTTCAGATTGCCAATCAGCGAAGCTTCGAAGTTGTCGAGCGCCTGTGACCAGTTGCGCTGCTCGAGATACAGCAAACCGAGATTGTAGTAAACCCACGAATTAGAGCGATCGAGCTTCAGCGCCGCCTCAAACTGCTGCTGCGCTTCCGCGTAAATGCCTTCCTTCATCTGCTCGATGCCGCGCCGCGCGATAATCGACACGCGCAGATCGTCCGACATGCGCAGGATCTTGTTGTTGGGATCTACAACCACTTCGATCGGCTGCCCGTTCGACTCGAAATCGAAGTCTTCACTGCGTCCCTCGATACGGACAATCTTCTGCTGATTGTCACCCTCTGCACGCAGCAACAACTCGACCGGCATCTTCAACGTTTCAAGGTTCTGCTTGACTGTGCCGCGCGTGCGGAACTTGCCCGCGCGTGTGCGAATGATTTGATAGTCGACGGTAAACTCCGGAACTCCCGTTCCTTCAACCCACTGCGCAAAGAAGTAGCGCAGGTTCTCCTGCGAGATCTTGTCTGCCAGTTTTTCAAAGTCGTCGATCGACGCGTTCTTGCCTCTGTAAGTGTCGAGGAACGTAGCGATCAGGCGATCGAAATTGTCCTTTCCCATCGTCTCGCGCAACATGCGAAAGACCATTGAGCCTTTGTAGAAAACGATCGACTGATACGCTGCTGACTGATCGTCCAGCGCACTCGGCGCGCGAGCAATCGACGCCGTCTGTTCGAACGTCAGCGCTCGTTCCTGTTGTTCACGCTGGGCTGCATCAAGACCACCCGCGCTCAGCGTGGTCTCGCGATATGCAAACGCGCTCCATTCAGCAAGTCCCTGCGAAAGCCATGCGTCGTCGAATGATTTCAGACCGACGGTCTGGCCCCACCACTGGTAAGCAATCTCTCTCTCGATCTTCTCCTCAGGAACAGGCCGCGACGTGTCGAACAACTTGCTCGACATAAAGATCATTCCCGGACCGGAGTATGTGTCCAAACTCTCGTCGTCGATTTGCACGACAACCAGGCGGCGGCCGAAAAGCGGAGCACCGTACTTCTTTGTGTAGAACTCGAGCACGCGGCCAGTCAGCTCGGCATACGCTTCGAGCCGTTTTTCACTGCCCGGCATCGCGTAAAGCTGTAGGTCGTAATTGGCGTAACGCAGGTTCTTGTTGATGTACTGTCCGGCAGCGAAGTTTCCGATCAGCACTGGCTGTCGATGCACAAAGTGATACCGAACAGCGCCCTCTTTCGGCGCCGGCTGTGCCGCTACCGGGTCATCGCTGGTGCCGGCAACCTGCAAGCCTGAAGGAACGATAAAAGTGATATCGGAAGTCGCTCGGTCAGCCGCGTAGTCATGAAAAGGAAACCAGCGCGAGGCATACATCAGATATGAGCCTTCGGTGCCGACGTAAGCCAATCGCTTAGTTGCGAGCGGGCCGCCTTCCGGTGATACCAGTGCGCCGCTCCAGCGAATTCGCAGTGTTACCGGCTGATTTGCAGGAACCACCTGACCCAGATCTATGCGGACGCTCGGTCCGATTGAACCCACTCCAACAGCGTCCTGAACCCAACCCGTCAGGGCCTTGCCGTCCTTTTCGATGCTCTCCACTTTTAACGAGCCATTGAGCTCAAAAACGACCGAACGTGTGGCATCCAGAGGCGTAAACGTCACATCAGCACCAGCCCGCAGGAGGTGCTGATCCGGGATAATCTGGGCTTCGATACGGTAGTTGGTTACATCAAAACGGCTGGCGGCCGGCTGAGGTGCGGGCTGCTGCGAGCTTGCGGAGAGGGCCAGTGTCAGGAGGACAAAAACCGCCATAATACCGGGAAAGATGAGCTTCATTCTTTTCATGGCTTTCTGATTACAAATGATTATACAGTCGAGGACTTTGGATGGTAAGAATGCACACCCCGGTTGGCTGTATATTGCAAAACAGACCAGCGATACACGGGCGACCACGGAGGGCCGGCCCTACAGTTGTTTGTGTTCATGCTCAGTCTTGGATGCCGCCCGATGAGCAAGAACTGTTGGGGCGGCCCGTCAGTTTACCCTCGCTTGACACTGTACTCTCCACCGCATACAGTCCAATTACACGGTAGTAGTAGCCCCAAAAGCCTTCGACCGACGACATCATCCATATTTAAAGGAGTTTGATTTATGAGACGTGTCTCAAAGCTTCTGTCCCTGCTGTTCGTCTGCGCGTTTGCAGTCGTTTCGGCCGTGGGGCAGGCCCCTCGCAACGTGCGAGTCGACTTCAAAGAGACCACTTTGAAGAACGGCCTGCACGTGATCACTGTTGAAGATCATTCTGCGCCCGTAGTGGCGCTTTCAATTACTTACAACGTCGGCTCTCGCAATGAACGCCAGGGTCGCACCGGTTTTGCTCATCTCTTTGAACACATGATGTTCAAAGGTTCAGAGAACGTTGGCAGTGGTGAACACTTCCTGCTCGTCTTCAACAACGGCGGAAACATGAACGGCACCACCAACGAAGATCGCACTAATTATTTCGAGATCCTCCCCGCAAACCAGCTTGACCTCGCTCTCTTCCTTGAATCCGATCGCATGAAGAGTTTGGCAATCACGAAAGAGAACCTCGACAACCAGCGTAACGCGGTTCAGGAAGAGCGTCGTCTTGGCGTCGATAACCAGCCGTACGGCAAGAGCGATGAGCGGCAACAGGAGTTGCTCTATGACAACTTCGCGTACAAGCACACTGTAATCGGATCGATGGAGGATCTGAATGCTGCAACTGTTGAAGACGTCGCGGCTTTCTTCAAGATGTACTATGCGCCAAACAACGCGACGCTTGTTTTGGTTGGCGACTTCAAAACTCCCGAAGCACTGGCGAAGATTCGCTCCAGCTTCGAGAGCATTCCCCGGCAGCCCGACCCACCGGCGGTCGACATGACGGAGCCGACACAAAAAGCAGAACGACGTGCGACTGTTGACGACGTGCTCGCACGTAATCCGCGCGTCGACATCGCGTACAAAGCTGTCCCCGGCAACACGCCTGACTTCTACGCGCTGCAAGTGTTGTCAGCGGTCCTGCAAAGCGGCCAGAGCTCGCGCCTTTATCAAACGCTCGTGAAAGAGAAAGAGATGCTGACAAATGTTGGCGGCACAATGGCTGAGCGACGAGGCGTCGGTGCGCTTTACACGGAAGCGACTCTCAGGCCGAACGTTAAGACTGAGGACGTCGAAGCAGCCATCTACGCCGAGATCGATCGGCTCAAGAAGGAACCGATTGCTGACTGGGAACTTCAGAAAGCAAAGAACACCACCCGGCGAAATTTCGTCGGCGGCCTTCAAAGCTCACTTGTCCGCGCGATCACTCTGGGCCAGTACACGACCTATTACAACGATCCGAGCTTGATTAATACTCGACTCGATAAAGTCGCCGCTGTCACTAAAGAGGATGTGCAGCGTGTCGCTAACAAGTATCTGCTCGACACGAATCGCACGGTTGTAATCACGATGCCGAAGGCGAAGGCGGGTGCAACAGGCGCGACGGGACAGTAAAGGAGTTATAAGCAATGAGAATCATGAAGAACATAAATGGTATCGCCGCACTGATCCTGATCGTGCTCGTGTCGTCTTTGGCGTTCGGCCAGGGAGGCATGCAGCCTCAGGGAACACAGACTACAAAGGGCGCAGTTATCAAAGGTAAGGCGCCCGTTAACAAGGAAGTTTTGAAAGTTACACTTCCGCGCGCTGAGGAAGCGACACTGAAGAACGGGTTGCAGGTGGTTCTGCTTCCCGCACACAAAGTACCGACAATCAACATGCAGCTCGTGGTGCTGAGTGGTGGTTTGGCCGACAAGCCGGACTATCGCGGTTTAGCGAATTCCACCGCCGCATTGCTGCGTGAGGGAACAAAGACGCGCTCCAGCAAGGACATCTCGGAGCAGGTCGATGCACTTGGAGCAACGCTGACTGCAAACGCGGGTCTTTCATCGTTGACGAGCACGGTCGCTACGAGTGGCCTGGTCGAAAACCTGGACCAGACACTCGACTTGTTTGCTGACGTCATTCGCAATCCGACGTTTCCGCAGGCCGAGGTCGACAAATACAAAACGCGCACTTTGGCCCAGCTTCAGTATCAACGATCGATTCCGCAGTTTCTCGCCCTGGAACAGCTTGACCGGGCGATCTATGGGACCAGCCACCCGGCTGCTCTGATAGCGCCGCCCACTGAGTCGATCAAGAAGCTGACGAGCAAAGATCTCGCTGACTTTCATGCGATGTACTATCGTCCGAACAACGCGATTCTCGCGATCGTCGGCGACGTCACCATGAAGGAGATCATGCCGAAACTCGAGAAAGCGTTCGGCGATTGGCAGAAGGGCGACATTCCGGCAGCGACCATTCCCGCTGCGCCCGCACAGTCAGAATCGCGGATTTACCTGATCGATCGTCCCGGCTCAGTGCAGACTGTGCTGCAGCTCGGCACACTCGGTATCGAGCGGACCAGCCCGGATTACTTTCCAGTGTTGGTGGCGGATCGTGTTCTTGGTGGTGGTCCATCAGGACGTCTATTCCTGAACCTGCGCGAAGACAAGGGCTACA
>DASUYO010000365.1:0-3995 GCA_036377375.1 Pyrinomonadaceae bacterium | reverse complement strand
AACGAGGACCATACCCGCAGCGGCCGCGAGCAGGAAAAAGATCATCGCCAAACCTGGATAACCAAAGATCCGAAACGACGTCTCAACCCGCATCAGCATTGCCGCACCAACAATCAGAGCAGCCACGACGAGACCCAACGTGATCCGGTTCGCAACTTTTTGAAGTCCCTCCAGCACCACTTTTTCGTCAATCGCATCCACCTTGAATTTAAGCTCATTGTTTCCTGCGGCGTCGAGGATTCTGTTTACTCTTGTGGGAAGCTTCTCGACGAATTCCTTCAGGTCGACCACGCCTGATAACAGATTGTTTGGCGCGATACTTCGAAGGATATTACGCTGCAAGATCTCATTCGCGCGCTCGCGAATTATGATGTTTGGATCGAAGTGTTGATCGAGCGTGTAAACCACGCGATCGAGGTTTAGCAGCGCCTTCGCGATCATCGTGAACTCCGCGGGCAAGCGGAACCAGCAGTCAGCGGAAATCCTGGTTATGTCTAGTGTGACTCTACCCGCGTTGAGCCGACTTAGAATGGCATCGGAATTATCCGCCACTAGGTCGGTAATCCGTCGTTCAAACGATGCGCGATCAAAACCTTCCTTTGGCTCACCCATTCTGATTGCTGCTTCAGCAGCCATCTCGCCTCGTCCTTCGCTGATCGAGAGCAGCAGTCTTAAGAGATTGTCCTGAAAAGTTCGCGTGACGCGGCCCACCATGCCGACGTCGAGCAATGCGATGCGATCGTCGTCCGTCAGAAAAACGTTTCCCGGATGTGGATCAGCGTGGAATATGCCGTCTATCAAAAATTGTTTGAGGTATGCACGAAACAACTCGTCGGCAAGCGAACTTCCATCGATCTCGAGAAGTCGCAAAGGATTTAATGCCGTAATCTTTTTGCCTGTGATGTATTCCATCGTCAAAACACGAGTGGTCGTGAAATCGTCGATTGGCTCAGGAATAACGAGCTGTTCAAACTCAATCAGATTCTGTCCGATGGTGTGTAGATTGTTTGCCTCAATCGTGAAGTCGAGCTCGCGCAAGAGACTCTTGCGCAGGTTGACAAGCATGTTGTCAAACTCGTAGCGCCTGCCGAGTTCTGTGTGCTGGTCGAGAAAATGTGCTATCTCGCCTAGTGCTTCGAGATCGCCGACTATGAGATCTCGGATGTCAGGTCGTTGAACCTTTACGACCACTGATCGCCCGTCGCGCATCTCGGCGCGATGTACCTGGGACAGTGACGCCGCAGCGAGTGGATGCGGATCAAAGTCGGCGAAGGCTTTCGATATCCTGACGCCCAGCTCGCCCGAAACGATGCGCTCCACTTCGTCGTACGGGAATGGCTCGATCTGGTCCTGAAGTCTTTCCAAGGCGTCGAGGTAAGGACCGGGTAGTAAATCTGCTCGCGTTGAGAGCAATTGTCCCAGCTTGATAAAGGTTGGACCAAGCTTCTCCAGATCGTTGGCGAGATCTTCTGCTGGAGCAGCCCCGGATTCCGCAGCTATTTCATCAGGCAGAACACTGCCTTCAAGTCCAGCCGGGCTGATCAGGTCGGAACGACCGTACTTGATCAGCAGCATCGCGACATCTTTGTACCGTTTAAGTCGCTCTGGTTTTAACGAAACTACCATTGAAGAATCACCGTGAAACTGGGGACGTCGGGGAGCGGGAAAGCAGGGGACAATGGCAGAACTGAATCTGCCAAAGTTCATTATGTAGTGGGAGCCTTTGTCGCTACAGCAACGGAAGTATCACGTAAACGTCACGTGCACTGATGCAGCATGTTGCTATTGGGGTGAGCTCGTCTTAGCAGCAGTGCCTGCCGCACGATCAATCGCGGCCCGCAATCCGTCGGCGCTCAATATCCTGAGTTCTACTCCATTCACGAATATGGTCGGAGTGCTCCCAACGCCATACATCTCTCCGTCCTGGATGTCTTTCTGAACTTCGGCTGCATAAACACCGCGGTCCAATGCGGCGTCGAAGCGTGCACGATCCAAACCCACCTCACTTGCGTACTTTTTCAGTGACGATACATCGAGAGCTTTTTGATTCTTGAAAAGCACAGCGATGTATTCAAAGAATTTTCCCTGCGCGTTGGCAGCATCAGCTGCTTCCGCTGCTTTGCGGGCGTTTTCGTGCTGGTTCAGTGGGAAATCGCGTACGACAAAACGAACTTTATTGCCGTAGGATTTCAAAACCTCTTCCAGCACAGGATGCATCGCAGCACAGGCGGGACACTGGAAATCTGTGAACTCGACAATCGTTACCGGCGCGTTTGCATCACCACGTGATGGATCGTCATCGACGCTGATGTTCTGGATAGGTTGAGGAGGCTCAGTTATAAACCAACGTATGTTCGCATTCTTTCTTAGTCGTGCTGAGAGATCTTGTTCCAGGCGTTGTCGAGATTCGTTCTGTAAATAATCAGCCACCTGATTGCGCACGCTGTTGAGATCGCCGGAGATCCGGGATTTGTTTTCAGAATAGAATTTGGCGACCTCTTCTTCAGTTGGATTTCGAACTTTGTCGCTGATTTCGGCGCGAACGATTTCTTCTGGTCCAATCTGCCGTCGCTTTGCTTCTTCCAACAGCAACATGTCGTCGACCATTTGGTCCACGCGCTTTTTAGTTACTTCATAAGCTTCCAACCGCATTTTATAGATGATTGGTTTCAGTCGCTCCAGCAAAGGAGCTGCTGTGAGTGGTTGACCTGCGATCGTTGCGACTACTGAGGCGGCATTTAAGTTAGGCGAATTTATATCGACACCCATAACGACGGGGTGGGTCTTTCGCAGCCGGTTGATGAGGTCGTCAGAAAGCTTGTTCTCGGCTTCGTCATGTAAATATGCAGCCACTTGTTGATTGGCTATGGATGGATCAGTGCCTTCGAATTGATCGCGGTGCTCGTCAATGAACTTTTTGATTTGAGCTGGAGTGAACGTGGGTACACGACTGCTAACCTCGAGTTCATACAGACGATGAGTATCTAATTGACGCTTCTTTGCTTCCGCTGCGAGCAGCATCGTGTTGATTTGGATATCCAACAGTTGGCGACGTGCATCAGCGATCTTGTCGTCGAGATGCTCCAGTGCCTCGCGCAGGGCGGGCTCGAGATCAGCCGTCGTCAAGGTTTGTCCGTTAACAATCACTAACGACACTGGCGCCGCAGGCGGACGCGCAGGTTGACTGGTTGGCGACGGTTGAGCTGCCGCCGTCTGGGGTGGCTCGACTCTAACAGTTGGCTTGCGGATCACCCCTCGTTTTTTGGAGGCCTGTCCGGGTGCGGCTATCCACAATGAGAGAATGAAAATCAAGGGGGCAATTATTAACTTCATCGCTGAATTCTCAGATCTCGGATCATAGGAGAACTTAACTTAGAGCACAAATAAAAGACTGGCGCTGCCTTATAAAAGCAGCGCCATATTATTTGTTGGCAGTGTTGGTGAGCCACTCAGTGGTGACGGATGATGCTACGTCGCCGGCGTTTAACTGGGGTTCGAATTGACAGTAGATCACTGTGGCGTCCGTTAAGAATGAACGCCAATCCCTGATGGGTGACGCCAAGCAGACGCGCGGCTCGCGTCACGCTTCCGCCAGACTCTTCCAAAGCTCGCCGGATCAAGTGACCTTCGTAACGAAGGACTTCCGTATCGAGAGAAAAGCCTGGCGTCAATGCCACGGCGTCCGTGGCTGCGGGTGTTGCCTCGTTGGTAAGGGTTATGGAAAGAACGCGTCGTGCACATTCTCCTAAACGGTTTTTAAGGTTGAGGTTTTGTGAGTTTGAGAGGAGTTCGTCTGCGGTACGGTAGTAATCCTGCAATGCTTCCACTGAAAGATACGAGCTCAATTCTTCGATTGCGGTAACGGCCGCAATTCCACCACGGTCGGGGTTGCCGGCGTTCCGAGCGATCTCAACGGCTTGATCGAGAGTGGACCTGGCGACTTGCGTTTGTTTAAGCCGGGCCAGGGCTTTGCCGTGCGTTGTGAGCGCTTCAGC
>DASUYO010000364.1:0-3534 GCA_036377375.1 Pyrinomonadaceae bacterium | reverse complement strand
CCCCACATCGTCGAGATGAAATCACCAAACCCGTCGATTGATAACAGCGCGGCACGCTCAAACGGCGAGACAAAGAAGCAACTGGCTAGATGCGCACGATGGTGCTCGACGTTATGAAATCTCGCTCTCAGATGTTTTTTGGGCACATCAAACACACGCGCCAGCTCGTCTTTTAAATCGCGCACTCTCGCGGCGTTGCCAAGTCGATCTTTGATCTGACTTCTCGCAAGAGTAGCAACGCGTGTTGCGGCAAACAGGATTTTCTTGTGCAGGTGAGCCGAAGGATCGCGGGAGATGCCAACATGGTCCAAATCTTTAAGACCAATGCCCGCAGCGTCAAGACAATATCGAATCGCGTATGAGGGAAACCCTGCCGAGTGCTTGAAGCGATTGAAACGCTCTTCTTCGGCCGCAGCGATCAGCCGGCCATCTTTGATAATCGCCGCCGCCGCATCCCCGTGATAAGCATTAATTCCGAGAATGTACATCCGTGCTTATCCGTTTCTCGATCCGTTTAATCTGTGGCCCAGCATTGCTTCGGCCATCGCGCGCTGAAACGCGTAATAAAACCCAGCCCAGCCATCCAGGATTCCACCGCGAACGATCAAGCAATAGATCAGCATCACCGGCGGCGCTACGACTCGCCAACGCCGCAACCGATCAGCTAAAGCGAGCTCCGCGGGATTAGCTGCGCGCAGCTTCTGCGCTTCGAGCTCCGTGTATCGTGCCTGTGATTTGAACCAATGACGCAGCGACTTGCGATCGTCGTGAAGCATCGGCGCGTTTAGCGTCTCAATCGTGCCGTCGAGTGCAACGCGCTGCGTGTGTCCGTCCTGTATGTAAGACGCAGCCTCACGCCGGTAAAGGACCGTTACAGGCGGATAGATTCCGCTGCGAAGCTCTCTTCCCTTGATGCAGTAGACGAAGTTTGCTCGATAACCAGCAGTCTGCGGGCTGGGCGTGAGCTTGTCGATCTCAGCGACGAGTTCGTCGGAGAGAACGTAGTCTGCGTCGAGCGCAAGCACCCAGGGAGTAGAGATCTCCGTTTCCTTGAGTCCAAACTCCCACTGATTTCGATGACAATCAAATGCTCTCTGAAAAACGCGTACGCGCGAAAATGATTTTGCGATCTTGACAGTGTCGTCGTCACTAAAGCTATCGACCACCACAACGTCTCTGGCCCAACTCAAGCTACGGAGCGCCCGCGCAATATTTGGCGCTTCGTTGTAAGTAAGAATTAGCGGTGTGATCTGCTCCAGCATCTGTCTAATCTGTGGCTAATAACATGTCGCGATAAAGCGCAGCCAAATTGCTTGCAGCGTTGGTCCATGAGTACTTTTGCGAGAGTTGCCTGCCGGCACGACCGCGTCTTGCAAGCTCTTCTTTGTCGCCCAGCGCTTCAACGAGTTTTGCTGCCAGCGCCTCCTTGCTTATTGCGGAGATCCAACCTGCATTCGCCGAAGCAATCTCGACTGCAAGATTGACGTCCGGGCTCACCAGAACCGGCACAGCGTGAGCCATGGCCTCCATCACAGACAATCCAAAGTTCTCCTGATGTGATGGCAGAGCGAGCAACGAAGCGCCAGCAAGCACCGCGTTCTTCTTCTCCCCTTCGAGCCAACCGGTGAACAACACTCTGTCTTGTTGACAACCAACTTTAGCTTTGAGTTTCGACACGTAATCGGCCGGTCCGTCACCGGCAATTACCAGGCGCCATCGTGCAAGCTGCTGCGTCTGGACCAGCGACAGAAATGCGTCAATCAAAACATCCAGTGCTTTCTTCGGATGCAAACGCGATAACACCAACAGATAAGGATCGATAAGATTGACACTGCGAACATGTCCGTTTGGTTCAATCCCGAGTGGGATTACTTTTCCATGATTAAGCCCGAGCTGTCGTTCAGTTGAGAGCTTTTCCGCCTCAGTGGTGTAGTGCACCGCAGCAGCGCCACGTAACATTGCCTTTCCCGATAACTGCCAAAAGAGACGTTTGCGAAAAGACTTCTGCGTCATGCTCCACGGATCGAGCGTTCCCAAAGGCCTGATGACGTACGGCACACGTGCTTTACGACAGGAATGCGCAGCAACAACAGAAGAATGATTGAACACTGCATGAACATGGGCCACATCAAAGTCACGAATATTGGAACTCAGCCATGATGCGAGTGGGCGCGAGTACTTGAACGACTTACCCCACTGCGGGGAAAAGAAGATTGCCGGCACTTTTTTATGTTCAACAACGATGCCCTCTGGCGTCTCCGGTAATCCGTCGGTTGTGGTTAGCAGCTGCACTTTGATTCCCTGTTGCATGAGCGCGCGACACATCGGAACAATCGCTGTTGCTGGTCCGCCCGACCGATCCGACACCGACGGAATGACATGCAGAACTTTCATCGTCTAATTAACTCCGTTGATCTCACACCACTTCACCAGAATGTAGAGTGCCCAAGGCCTCGACCAACCGACCGTGCGCGGCTTTCGCAAAAACTTTCGCCAAACCTCTCCGACTGTTTCAGGATCCAGTCCAGTCAGCTTAATCCGAGACGCATCCCCTAACGCCGCAGACACTTCACTTCGCAAATTCCGCTGTAGCCATTTTTCGAAAGGCAGCGTGAAGCCCATCTTTGGTCGTTTCATAAACTCGCGCGGCAGCAGATCGGCCATAGCGTCCACGAGCAACGGTTTTGGACCAGTGCCGTTACCCAACTTCCATTCACCCGGAAGCGAAAGCACGAAAGCGACGACCTTCGTATCGACAAACGGAACGCGCACCTCGAGTGAATGGGCCATACTCATCGCGTCTGTATCACGCAACAACGTATTCGTCATGTATCCCCGCAACTCCAAGCGCGAAATCGCGTTCACAACATCTCCGTTGTGTTGGTACCCGTTTGGTGAATCCGTGGTTTGAATCCGTGTTATCCGCGTTCCTGAATCTGCTGAGAAGAGCTGCCGCGAGATTCGATAGACGTTTTCAGGGCGATGGTCGCTGTTCGCCAACTGCCAAAACTTGTGACGCTGCACAGAGCCGTTGAGCGCGATACTTCCAATCCCTGCCGCAGCACGCAAAACGCGCTTTGAAGCCTGCGACATCGCGGCGAGCCTGAGCGCGCGACGAAAGCTCGGATAGCCGCCGAACAGCTCATCGCCGCCAAGACCCGAGAGCGCAACGGTGATCCCTTCGCTCTTAACGGCGCTCGAAACGACGAACGTGTTGATGCCGTCCATCGTCGGCTGATCGATTGATGCGATTGCGTCGGGCAGGATTTGAATCAAACGATCTTCACTAAGGCGAATCTCCGAGTGATCGGTGTTGAATCGATTAGCGACAGCACGTGAGAATGGCGCTTCCGTGAAGTTCGGCTCATCGAAAACGATGCTGAAGGTCTTCGGCCGCGCAGCGCTAACGCGACTCATCAATGCAACCAGCGCACTCGAATCCATTCCGCCCGAAAGAAAAACGCCGAGCGGCACATCGCTCACGAGATGAAGTCTGACTGACTCCTCCAACTCCGCGCGCAGTTGCTGCACCGC
>DASUYO010000363.1:0-8434 GCA_036377375.1 Pyrinomonadaceae bacterium | reverse complement strand
AGCAGCGCATCATCCTTTCGCTTTCCGGCGAAGTCGTTGGCGATAGCCGGAAACTTGTCTGACGTATCGTCGATGTCGGACGGCGGCGGCGTAACGTCTGGCGTGAACCGATAAGCGAGGTTTCGCGCAGGCACGTCGCGCAGGATCTTTGGCCTCACGTCCTGCCTGTCGACGACAGTCTTGCACGACACAAAAAGGCACAAAAAACACAAAAAACCTTTCGGAAAATTCTTTGTGACTCTTGTGCCTTTTTGTGGCCGCATCAAAATTTGTCGTTGATGAGCTCGAGCACCAATTCCGGATTCAACGCGAGCAGCGCGCGAATCGTGTTACGGGGCGATAAATGATCTTCATCGCCTTCGTCGAGCTCAACGCAGTTGTGCTGAACCGAACGCGCCAACCGCCGCGCAATCGATTCATATCCAGGCGTGCTGGCGATGTACGCACGAACAGCCATCGCGCCAATCAGGTCGCACGAAATCTCTTCCGCGCGCTGGCCGTGAATGTCGAGACCGGTCAGATCCGAGGCTTTGTTTCCAACTGCCATGACCAGCGGACGCAAGCTGTCGTTATCGCCATCGGCAATGTGCATCAGCTCATGGGCCAACACGCTGAGCATGCCTTCATCCGAACGCAGACCTGCGAGAAAAATCGTGCCGAAAGTTATCATGTGCGGCTTGCTTAAGTAGACTGAGGCATTATCGCGCGAGTCCATATCAGGTCTGACTCGCGTCACGGAATTCACTCTAGCGATCGCCTGGCGCATTCGCGAGTTGAACCTCGGCGAGTTTTGAAAGCCATATTCAGTAGAGAGCTCGCGCAAAGAGGTGATAACGAGATCTTTTGCAACGGGCAGTAATCTTTGCGCACGCTCGGCTCCGACGCGTGCTTCGGGGCTTTGCAGCGGCAGCGAAGGGCGTGCTTGCATGGCGTCGATGGCCAAGCTGCTCTGTGGGTCGAGTTTCGCTTGAGTGCAGACGACGCCGATCGCTTGTTCGAGTAGCGCCTTCGACTCGGCGGACATTGGAGGACCCGGCCGGGTGGAATGCGAGCCGCTCTTGGGTTTCGTTTGGGAGAACGAAATGCAAAAGCAAACCAGGATCAAGAGTGTCGAGAAAAAACTTTTCTTCATCGCCTTACCGGTGACGCCAAACTGCCTTGCGCTTCTCCATAAACGCCTTCACGCCTTCATTCGCATCCGCAGTCTTCATCAATTCGTGCAGATAGATATTCTCCTGCTCGCTCAACGCGTCTTCGATCGACCGCCCGCGACCTAAATCCAACGACTGTCTGGCGAAGCTCAATGACGTACCTGACAGTTCCCTCAATTTTGCCAGCACCTCGAGCAGTTTTGGTTCGAGATGAGCGCCGGGCACGACGTGGTTGCACAATCCCAGCCGGCCGGCCTCCATCGCGTCGATTATCTCGCCTGTCAGTATTAACTCGCGCGCGCGTTTTTCGCCAATTACGAGCGGCAGCAGCACAGCAGCTACCGGTGGAAACACACCGAGCTTTATCTCCGGCTGGCCGAAGCGAGACCGATCAGACGCAATAACGATATCGCATGCTGCTACAAGCTCGCATCCGCCGCCGAGTGCCGCACCGTCGACCAACGCTATCGCGGGTTTGGCGAGTTGTTCGAGCTGCCGAAAGATCGAGTGAAACGCGTCGAGCATCTGAAAGATCATTTCCTGCACGTGATCCTCGACTGCGACTCCGGCGCTGAACGCACGGCAATTCTTGTCGGCGTCAAAGACGATCGCTACCAGCTCGCGTTGCGCACACTCGCCGAGCGCCCTCGAGATCTCACGCATCATCTCGATGTTGAAGATATTGAGCGGCGGCCGCGCGAACGTGATGCGCCCGACGCGATCGTCAATTCGAAAGTGAATGTTCTGGTACGTGATTCGATATCTCCCGGCTTAGAGTCTAGTTTAGAGTTCAACCTTTAGGTTGCCGGTTAAGCGCCTGAGCGCTGCGAAGGCAAGCTAAAGCTTGAACTCTGAACTAAGCCAACTTCTATAAACCTGCTTCTGCGCCGGCGTTGCGTTTGGCAGCGGAACGATGCGGTACGTCCCTTCCCGGCGCTCGCCGAGTTTGATCGGCAACGAGCTCAAATCATCAAAACGAAAAATCGTCAGGTTGATCAAATCACCCGCCTTCTTCTCCGCCATGCGCGCATTGAAGAAGTCTTTCGTCACTCGCATGTTATCCAACGCCACGATCTGATCGCCAGCGTTGAGCCCCTGCTCATACGCGGGCGAGCCGGCGTACACACGCCGCACCATCAACCGATCATTCTCCTCAGCCACATCAGCGCCAAAGAAGTTCCTGTCGATTGTTGTTACGGGCATCGTTACCGGCCCATTCGTCTCGAGACGCAGCCCGGCAGCTTCCAGCGCTCGGTTGTAATCGAGCTCTTCCGTCCCGCGCACGTATTTGTTAAAGAACTCTTCCAGACTCGCCCCGGCCATCAGCTCGCACGCCTTCTGAAAATCTGCCGGACTATAGTTCCGATTCTTTTTAAAAAACTCCGTATAAAGATACCGCATCACATCGTCCAACGACTTCGCGCCGCCACTTCGTTTGCGAATTTCCAGATCCAGAAGCAGACCGAGTATCGCTCCCTTGTCATAGTACGAGATCTGCGAGTTTACTGAGTTCTCATCCTGACGGTAATACTTGATCCACGCATCGAAGCTCGACTCCTCGACTGTCTGCTCTTTGCGTCCTGGCGTGTTCTGCAACGACTGGATCGATCGCGCAGTAGCTGTCAAAAACTCGCTCTCCGTTATCAATCCCGCACGACGCAAAGCGAGATCGGCGTAATAGTCAGTGATGCCTTCTGCAACCCACAATAGCTTAGTGTAGTTTTCCTGCGTGTAATCAAAAGGTCCGAGCGCATCAGGCCGGATTCGCTTCACATTCCAGAGATGGAAAAATTCATGCGACACCAGACCGAGAAAGCCGCGGTAGTCGCGCTCAGGTGTGTCGGTCGTGTTTGGCGCAGCCGAAGTCGAACGATCGCCCTTTTCAATCTTGAAACCAAAACGCGGATAGCCCAGTGACGCAGAATTCAGATGCTCGAGCCCACCGCCCGCATTCGATCGCAAGTGAAGAATGAACGTGTAGTCGCGATACGGTACCTCGCCGCCCATCAACTCGACTTCCGTCTCGACGATTTTCTGCACGTCGCGTCGCACACGTTCCGGGTCGTAGTTTCCTTGTCCATCGATCACGATACGAAGCGGCACACCCTTCACATTGAAGACGAGCGTCTTGAAGTTGCTGGCTTCGAAAGGCGAGTCGTAGAGAATGTCGAAATTCTCGGCGCGAAAAGTATTCTTCTGTCCCAGCACTGCGGGCAGCCCCGTCGCGACTTTCCAAACATCAGGCGCGAGCACGTGCACCGTTGAAGGACTCTTCAGATAACCTTCGAGATACATGAGGATGTTTGCGTTGTTCCAAAAGCCGTGGCTCGAGTTCAGCTCACTCGTGCGCACCGATAGCTCGTTTGCGTAAACACGGTAGCGCGCGTGCCATTCGCGGACACCGTTTGTCGCAATGCGCCATGTGTTCTTATTCGTCTTTTCCCATTTTAACGGCTGGCCCGCAGCGTCAGTCGCGGCGAAGTCCTGCACGTTGCGTTCAAACTCACGAACCAGGTAAGAGCCGGGCGTCCAGACGGGCATCACGAGCAGTTCTTCCTGCGGGCCGCTGGTGGCGCGTTTGATGGCGACGTCGACGTCGAACAAGTGCGTGTGCGGGCGCGGCATCGCTATGGTGAACGAGATGTCTACCGGGGAGGCTTGTGCCGCGACCAGAACGGGAAGAACCAGCAATAACGCGGCGGCGCACACTAGTCGGAATTTGTGCATCAGATCGGCGTTCATCCGCGAAAATCCGCGGCTAATGTTACTATCTCCTCCGCTCTATTCAAACATCATCGGGAAACATAGCAAAATGTTTAGACGACTAATTGCCACCTCTCCAACGTGGTTTACAGTGCCGGTTCGTTTAGGTCTTGCGGCCGCGATGATTGCGCACGGCTCGCAAAAAGTTCTCGGCACCTTCAACGGGCCGGGTTTCAAGACATGGACCGCCGGCAACACTCCTTTCACTTTCATGCGGCCGACGTGGCTGTGGCTATCAGCAGCCGCGCTTTCCGAATTACTTGGCGGTCTGCTTGTTGGACTCGGCTTCCTGACGCGCGTTGGTGCGTTCCTCATCGGGTGTGTGATGTTGACGGCAATCATAGGCGTGCACTGGCCAAACTTCTTCGCCAACACCCGCGGTTTTGAGTACCCGTTGGCTCTACTGGGAATGGCGATCGGACTCCTAATCGCCGGCGGCGGCCAGGCTTCAGTTGATCGAGCGTTGAGCGGGGGAAAAAGATAGAAGTTTAGCCGTGAACCGCTCGCCGCTCATTGTCATCTTTACCACCGTCTTCATCGATCTCGTTGGTTTTGGAATCGTGATGCCGGTGTTGCCGTTCTATGCCGAAGGCACCGCCTTCAACGCGACACCACGCACAGTCGGACTGCTCTTCGCCTCCTACTCGATCATGCAACTGATCTTCTCGCCGATCCTCGGAGGCTTGTCTGACAAATACGGTCGCCGCCCGGTGCTACTGCTGTCGATCATCGGCACAGGCATCGGCTTTCTTATTCTTGGACTCGCGAAAACTATCCTGATGCTCTTTGCCGGCCGCATTCTCGACGGCATCACCGGCGGCAACATTTCCACCGCGCAGGCTTACATTGCCGACATCACCACTAAAGAGAACCGCGCAAAAGGAATGGGTTTGATTGGCGCCGCGTTTGGTCTCGGCTTCATTTTTGGACCAGCGATTGGAGGTATTCTGAGCCGTTGGGGCATTCACGTTCCGTTTTTCTTTGCCGCAGCATTGTGCTTCGCAAATGCGCTGCTATTGTATTTCACATTGCCTGAGACCGTCACGGCCGATCATCCCGCGAAAAATCTGGCGGGCGGCCGCAGCCTGCGACAAGTCGCACGTTCACTGAAGCAGCCGCGGCTGGCGTTTGTGCTGATCATTTACTTTCTGTTCATCGTTGCCTTTTCGATCATGACAACGTCCTTTTCGCTCTACACGATGTTTCGCTTCGGTTACGACGCACAGCACACCGGCTATCTTTTCGCTTACGTCGGGATCATCGCGGTTATCATTCAGGGTGGCCTCATCGGGCGTTTGGTAAAACGCTTTGGCGAGCTTCCACTAGTAATCTTCGGCGCGTTTTGTTTTGCGATAAGTTTGTTTGCAATTCCTTTTGTTGGACCCGCCGCGGGTGGATTGGCAGCGCTGCTTATTGGCGGCGGCGTTTTTTCGATGGGCAACTCACTCGCGACTCCGGCGCTGACGAGTTTTGCTTCGAAGAGTGTTGGTGCGGCTGAGCAGGGAGTGGTTTTAGGTGTGACTCAATCGACGGCCAGTCTCGCACGTGTAGTTGGACCATTTTTGACGGCAGTGTTGATTAACAGCTCAATCGTACATCTCGGCGCCGACGGCCTGCCTCATTACATGAGTGACTACTCGCTTTTCGTCACCTTCTGGACCGGCGCCGGCATCATGCTTTTGGCATTTTTTCTGGCTTCTTACTATGCGGCACAGAACCGAGCGCGGTAGCGCCGGGTGAGTCTTCGATACTGAGATCTACCCGGCGCTACCGCGCTCGGTTCTGTGCCGCCCCTACTTCGCGAATTGACCAACAGGCCCATCGGGATTAATCACATCCTTCAAACTCGAATACGGCACCAGCACATACTGTGGCCCCGCCGCGTATGGCCCAACCTGGTAAGCGTCAAAAGTGATGCCTAACCCACGTTTCGTGATGGTCCAGCTTTGATAATTCTTCGCTGACGCAGCAGCACCGTTCTGGATCTCCTCCTCAAGCAAACCCTTGTCCTTCGCCTGCTTCTTCAAATCGGCAATACAGTACGTCGCAATGGCCTGCAAGTATTTCGAACCGGGCTTGAAAAGATCACTGAGCTTCAGTTGTTTTCCATTTTTGAGATCGTAATTGATCACTTCGGACCCCGTGTTCGGATGCGCAGCGCCCTGGTAGTAGCTGCCGACAACAAATTTAATGCTCACGAGATCATCCTGCGCCAGCGCCACCTCATAACTGACGTTCAAGTCGCTGCCCATGGATCCTTCCGGGCGAGGTTCTTCACCCTCCGCCGGCGCCACGTCTTTCTTGAAAGCAGCGACTTTCTTCGTCATTGATCCGCGTGCCGCCTGATTAAACTTTTCAAAGTTCGGATTGTTGCCTCCGGTCAGTTGCGGATACTGCACCGAGATCTCATACATCAATTTCTTATTGCTCTCTTTGACCTGCTTCGAAACCAGATCGACATCGCCCGTGAAAGAGATTGGCTCCTCGTGAACCGAAAACGCAGTCTTCTTGTCGCTGCCCTTCTCACTCGGCGGCCTCGACCAGTTTCCCGCAAGCGTGACGAGACCATCGTTCGGATCCGCAGTCCAGAGTCCTTTGAACACGCCGGTCTGTTTGCCGCCCTGGTCAAACTCCTCCAGTGTCAGGTTTCCGTCTTTATCGACGTTGCCGCGCAGATCGATGCGCGTGCCGACTTTCTGATAGAAGTAGCTGCCGGCCAACTGATCGCCGTTGCGCACGAGTTTCATTTGCAAGTCGAGTGAACTGCCAATCGAACCCTTGAAATATTTTGTTTGTGCAACCGGCGTGGTGCCGCCCTGCGAATGATCGAGTTGCGTAGCAGGACTCGCCCCGGCTTGGGGCGGCGTTGTCGTTGGTGTTGCTGTCTTACGACAACCAACTGAAACAAGAACAAAGATCAGAATCAGGCCTGCGCGTAGACTCATCTTATCCGTGGAAATCTCTTTTTGTATCCGTCAAAATCCGTGTTACCTCTGCCCGAACATCCGAAAACGTCAATTCACAAAGCCTACCCCCAGTGAATAACGTCTCATTCGTAACATCAACCAGCGCGAACGGCGGTTTCGAAAAGTTATCGAGCTCTTCATCCGTATCAAAGCTAATTTCTGCAAGCACCAACCCAAACAGATCGCCGAGAAACATATCGACTGAAAACTTCCGTCCCTCAAACTCGAAAGGATATCGATTCTTGCGAATCTCATTGGTGTCGAAGACTGACAACACTTCCGCTTCGAGCGCGTTCAGGTAAGTGTTCGTTATGATCGTGCGCGACAGGTCGTTTGGATCGGGAGCGAATTTTTGCGTGAACTTGACAGTCCACTTATTGGTGCGCGGCTCACGCACTTTGCGGATGCGCAGGCGTGTGCCAGTGATGTAGTTGTCGGTGATTTGCAGATGCGGATCGGCGCGCGTCATGCCTTCGGGGAGGTCGCGCAGTAGATAACGACGCTCACGCTCAACGCGCGCATACTTGCTTTCGGGAACAATCGTATTCTCGTCAGTAAGCTTCGCTACACCCAAAATTTTCTATATCTTCCCGGCCTTCATAGCCGCAAGGCGCTTCTCGAAATTCGTCGTATCAACCTTGTCAGCCTTGCCGCGCTGCACCGCCTGCTCTCCGACCGCGATGGCCTCTTCCTTCTTGCCAAGCTTGTACAGCGCATTGGCCTTGGCGGAAAGATTCCGGAACGTCTCCTTCACTTTGATCGACTGATCGATCCACTCCAGGCCCTGTGCATCGTCATTGGGATCCTGGTTATTGATCAGGTAGTTCCCAGCGGCCACGCGCGTTTGCCAGTCTTCCGGTTTCGCGTTGGTAACTGCGTTCTTCAGGTGGACCAGCGTCGTCGCCGCAACATCCGGCACTTTCACCGTGAACGGGACATTCACTTTCTCCCAGCGGATGTTTACCTGAGCGGAGTCGTCACCAACCGGATCGATCGAGTAACTCAGCCATTCCTGACTCTGATTGACCCACTGTGGCTTCACTTTCACACGCAACGTATCTTTGGCTGGATCATAGTCGAAACTGCCCCACTGATTTGCAGTGCCGTTGAAGATGATGGTCCACTCATCTTTCGTCGGAATCGTGTGCAGGCTATAGCTTCCCGCGGCCAGCTTTTGGCCGTTGATCAAAACGTCGTCAGTCACGACAAACGTTGTAGCTTCGTTGGCACCCGCACGCCAGACGTGGCCCCAGGGAACGATCGCCGCGCCTTTGGGCCGCGCGTTTTGATCGTCGAGCGTTGCTTCGCCTTTCACGTTAGCTTGTTCAGGCAAAGGGTCGCCCCAGATTTGTCGTCCCTTTACGCCCGGACGACTGTAAGTGATGGTGACGTCGGTCACGCCGATTCTTTCCATCACACTTGCTTTCGGACTCGGACGCGGCGTATCGATCTGCGCGACAGCAGAAACCGCAAAAAGTAACAAGACGGCGAAGATAGAAACAAAACTGCGTTTCAGGGAACTCATGATCTTTCTCCTCGTGATGGGTTTGGCGA
>DASUYO010000362.1:0-5403 GCA_036377375.1 Pyrinomonadaceae bacterium | reverse complement strand
GGTAAGACGTTTGCTCCTGACAATACCGGAAGCGCCACTCTGAAGGATTCTGTACCTGAGAAAGCAGTCAATGGGATTCCAACATTTGCTATCACGCTTGAACCGCTGGGAGGTGTGCAATCCCCGACAGGTCCGATGTATCTAACGTTCCATCCATTGAAGTTCCAGTGAACAGGCAAAAGCTGTTACACTCACATCATATGAACAAGGGGAAGAAGCAACCACCACCAATCGATAACTCTGTCTCGGACTCAACCGGGCAGTATGATCTCCGTTTTGTCCTCTGGCGACAGTTCTGCGCAAAGTATGACATTCCCGTTGACACCTTGCCGAGTCAATTAAATGACGAGCAGAAGGAGTTGTGGGAAGAGATGAAATCGAAACGATTGAAGTAGCCTGCCTTCAGCCGCGTTCATCTGCGACTAAAAATATCTCGTGAGAAACGGGTTCGTGAGTCGCTCCTCTCCGATTGTCGTGACTGGACCATGTCCGGAATAAACCTTCACATCATCCGGCAGTGTCAACAGTTTGTTTTTGATTGAGCTTAGCAACTGCTCCATCGATCCGCCGGGCAGATCGGTCCGGCCAATCGATCCCGCAAACAACACATCGCCAACAAACACCACTCGTTCATTCGACTCGTAGAGTACGACATGGCCTGGCGTGTGACCGGGACAGTGAAGCACCTCGAACTCGAGCCTCCCGACCGAATAACGCGCCTCCTCATTCCAATAATGATCGACAGGCGGCGGCGTTTCAAAAGCAAATCCAAGCGCCGCCCAATGTGCCCGGGGGATCCCGATCCATGCGGGTTGCTCCGGCAATTCCCGGTACATCGGCTCATCACCTTTGTGCAGGTTGATCTTTGCTTTGGGTTGCAGCTTTTTCAGCGCCGCCACTGCGCCGACGTGGTCGAGATGGGCGTGAGTCAATGCAATTGCCTGTAGCGTGAGGCCGCGCCGTTCGAGTGTCTCGACAATCCGTTCGGCTTCGTCCCCCGGGTCGATGCAAATAGCTTGTTTCGTCTCTTCACACCCGACGATGCGCGTATGTTGCTGAAAAGCCGTGACGGTGATTTCCTCGATGATCATTGTGCTTTGTATAATACTTAACACGATGCCAGTAAGCACTAAATCAGCACCACTTGCGGCCGTCCTCGATTCGATGACTATCGAGGGCGCGCCGGAAGTAACCGAACATCTCGAAGGCGGCGCACTCAAATGTTACGCCTGCGGCCATCGCTGCCTGATCAAAGAAGGCAAACGCGGGATCTGCAAAGTTCGTTTCAACGAAGGCGGCCATCTTCGCGTGCCGGCAAACTACGTCGCCGCGCTCGCGTGTGATCCAACTGAGAAAAAGCCGTTCTTTCACGTATTGCCCGGCTCCGACACTTTGACGTTCGGCATGCTCGGCTGCGATCTGCACTGCGCCTACTGCCAGAACTGGCTCACGTCTCAAGCCCTCCGCGATGATGCCGCCGGCACGAATCCCACCATAGTTTCGCCTGAACGTTTGGTGACGATGGCGAAGGCCTATGGCGCTTCGATGGTCGGGAGCAGTTACAACGAGCCACTGATCACCGCTGAGTGGGCTGTCGACGTTTTCAAGAAAGCTCGGCCTGCCGGTTTTAGAACTGCGTTCATCTCAAACGGAAACGCCACTCCGCAAGTGCTCGACTACCTGAGGCCGTGGACTGACTGTTACAAGATCGATTTGAAATCGATGAACGACAAGAACTATCGACAGCTTGGCGGCGTGGTCGACAACATTCTCGACACCGTGAAGATGGTCCATGAACGCGGCTTCTGGGAAGAGATCGTCACGCTCGTCATTCCTGGCTTTAACGACTCCGAAGATGAATTGCGTCGCGCGGCTGAGTTCATCGCATCCGTTTCGCCCGACATACCCTGGCACGTCACGGCGTTTCACCAGGACTATCGCATGACTGAAAACTCAAACACGACCGCGCAGCAGTTGATCCGAGCTTGCGAGATTGGTCGTGAGGCTGGTCTTAATTACATTTATGCGGGCAATCTTCCGGGTAGAGTTGGGCGTTGGGAGAATACTTATTGTCCTGCGTGCGATCAGTTGTTGGTCGAGCGCTTTGGCTATTTGATTAAGCAAGTAAACGTGACAGCGGATGGTCACTGTCCAAACTGCGCAACGACCATCCCCGGCATTTGGAGTTAAGCCGCAAAAAAGCACAAAAGGCACAAACTATCTTGTGCTTTAAGGTGTTGGACTTGTTTTAGCAGTCGGGCTGGGTGATGCGGCGGCTGCCACGGCTCCGGGCTCGATCTTTGTTGCCTGCGAAGCGACTGCCTGCCACTTTCCATCGCGTTTGGCGTAGACGTCGAGAAAGCGATACTCACCACTGATGTCTATATGTTTCTTTTGATTTGGAACAGCGTACTTCCCGTTCTTGATAACGCTGCGTCCGGTGATGAATGCTGAATCGGCATCAATCACCGTAACCTTTGGATCCACCATCTCAAATGAATCGGCAGTGATCGCTCCTGACTCGATCGTGCGCACCTCCTCGGCTTTAGTCGCAGTGGTCCCATCGGGATAAACAATCACGATGTTGTCCGCAACTAAACGCTTGACTGCCTCGGCGTTGTGGGTTTTTGCCGCATCAGCCCACTCCCGTTCAAGTTTCATCAATTCAGCTTCAATCGCGGCAGGATCAAACGCTTCCTTCGTCGGGCTTGCAGTGGCGAGTGCTGCATTACGATTTGTATCCAATGCCGGCTGGCATCCGCTGAAAGTCAGACCAACTAAAACTGCCAATAATGCAAGTGCGCTTCTGTTCATTAATTGAACTCCTTTTCAGATCGATCGGGCGACCGCCAAAAGCACTCAGCTTCTACGCTAAAACGCTGTTTTTCGTCAACATTTTTGGGCGTCGCCTGATATTGACAACACCATTTCTTCGGATTATTGTTCCCAATATATAAGCAAACCCGGAGCGACCTCGGCAGTTATTTGGCTGTTCCGGCGGTACGTTTCCTACCTGTTTGTTCGTGACACTATTCGTGGAAAGGAGTAACCATGACTCGCCTTTTGAGATCCTCAAAATTCTGGTTACTAAACCGAACTTTGCTTCTCGTGGTCAGTTTAGGTTTTGTTGGGGCGGCTTTCGCCCAAACCGCCCAAAAGCGTGCCAATCTTACACCGGTGGAAGAACAACCGAAGTTTCATGAGTATCGTGGCGTCCAACTCGGCTGGCTTGCCGACGACGTACGTAAGAAACTCGGAGCTCCTGCCAACAAAGGAGACGAGCAGGATTTCTATATTTTTGGAGACAAAGAAACCGCGCAAGTCTTCTACGACAAAGATAGTCGGCAGGTGACTGCCATATCAGTCGACTTCATGAGCGGCGCACGCGAAGTAATCACACCGGAACAAGTATTCGGTTCTGATTTCGAAGCGAAGGCGGATGGCTCGAAGTCGAAATTGGTGCGATATCCGAAAGCCGGCTATTGGGTTTCCTACAGCCGCACGGCGGGTGATACTCCAATCATCACGGTGACAATGCAGAAACTATCGGCGCAGTGATCCTGGCACAGCACATCAAGGACAGGGCACTCTCCGAAGGATTCAATAAGGTTGGCATAGTCGGCGCCCAATCGCTTGACGACGAAGGGCGTCGGCTCGGCGAATGGCTTGCGCGGGGCTATCACGGCGAGATGAGCTGGATGGCTCGCGATGTCCACAAGCGCATCAATCCACACGAAATCTTCCCTCAAGCGCGTTCGGTGGTGGTTGTAGCACTCAACTACTTCACGCCTGATCAGCACCAGCAAAATACCGCGACCGGAAAAGTCTCTCGTTATGCATGGGGAGACGATTACCACGATGTAGTGAAAGCGAAACTGCTGTCACTGCTTTCGTGGATCAAAGAGCAGGAGTTGAGTGCTGAAGGAAAAGTCTGTGTAGATATTCAGCCGACGATGGATAAAGCATGGGCCGTGCGCGCGGGACTGGGCTGGCTTGGTAAACACTCGAATGTGATTACGCCTGAGCATGGCTCATGGGTATTCATCGGCGAGCTGCTGCTTAATCTGGATCTCGATCACGACACTGTACAGATTGAAGATCATTGCGGTACGTGCACACTCTGCATTGATGCTTGTCCGACTGCGGCGATTACCGAGCCTTATGTGGTCGACTCAAACAAGTGCATCTCCTATGCGACGATTGAGCTGCGTGCGCCGGAACTGCCGGCGCCAATTCAGGAGAAGCTATCGGGTTGGTTATACGGCTGCGACATCTGCCAGGACGTTTGTCCCTGGAATCGTTTTGAGGAGGCGACGAGTGAAAACCGTTTTGCTCCCCGCGAAGGAAACATCAATGCTGATCTTGATGAGATCCTTTCACTTACACCCGAAACGTACGCTCAGCGCTATCGCGGCAGTGCGATGAAGCGCGCGAAACTGGCCGGCTTACAACGCAACGCTCGCGCTTTGACAGAATTGCACGATTAGCCACAATAAGGCACAAGAAGCACAAATTGTTTTGGTGACTTTTGTGCTTTTTTGCCGCTCATATGAATCAACCACCGAATCCCGCGTTCGCAGAAGAAATCAGAGAAAGCTTCGCAAAACAAACGATCATGGGTCTCATCCGCGCCCAACTGAGTCGCGTGGAACCCGGAATTATCGAGATCACTCTGCCGTATCGTGCTGACCTGGTTCAGCAGCACGGATATTTGCATGCAGGCATGGTGACGACGATTGCTGATTCAGCGTGTGGTTATGCTGCGTACAGTTTGATGCCTGCGAACTCCGAAGTTCTGAGTGTTGAGTTCAAAGTTAATCTGCTGCGACCGGCAAAGGCCGAAACGTTTGTGGCCGCTGCTGAAGTTGTTAAAGCAGGGAAGACGCTTACTGTAGTTCGCGCTGATGTTTTTGGCGTGGATATCGATGACCGGCGTGAGCTGGTGGCAACGATGCTCGCCACGATGATGTGTCTGCGCAAATAAAAATGTGTCTCATTCATAGCATTGGCGGCGCATTCACTCGACAGCCTGAGGAGCTGAATTCCAGGCTCAGCGTTAAATCATCAGACCTCATCAAGCATGCTTTCGACGATATCGATTCCGAAAAGTTAGTTGACCATCATGTTCATATCGCCGGCCTCGGCGTCGGTGGCACGAACACGTTCGTCAATCAAAAGATGCTGACGTGGCGACATCCGTTTCATCGTCTTAAGTTGAAGGTCTATATGAGCTCCGCAGGTGTCTCTGACGAAGACAAAGCGGATCCGCAGGCTATCGCGCGACTGACGAGTTTGGTGCGAAGTATCAACGGTCACGGCAAACACCGGCTGCTCGCTTTCGACAAGAACTATCGCCAAGACGGATCAGTGAATCTCGAGAAGACAGAGTTTTACGTTCCGAAT
>DASUYO010000361.1:0-9206 GCA_036377375.1 Pyrinomonadaceae bacterium | reverse complement strand
TGGATGAACGAGCCGTTCACACGCATGCCGCTGGATTGGGACCTCTTGAGCAAAAATGGGAACGACTGGTTAAGATACTGGGAAACTGAAATTCGAAAGCATTAGTAGGACAGGATTTAGTTCAGAGTTCAAGCTTTAGCTTGCGAACTCGATTGCCGAAACAGCAACCTAAAGGTTGAACTCTGAACTAAATTACTTCCTCTGTAGATCGATGCTTCTGTCACTAAAGAACCTCTCCCGGACGTTTGGCACCACCCGTGCCGTCGCCGACGTTTCTCTCGACGTCAATCAAGGCGCGTTTTTCGGGCTGCTTGGACCATCAGGCTGTGGCAAGACAACTACGTTGCGCATGATCGCCGGACTCGAGCGTCCCGACGCGGGCACCATCCTGTTCCAGAACGAAGACATCACCAATCTTCCTCCGGAGCGTCGCGGATTCGGCATGGTCTTCCAGAACTACGCCTTGTTTCCACATCTCAATGTGTTCGAGAACGTCGCCTTCGGACTGCGCGCGCGTCACAAGACCAAAGCGGAGATGAACGAGCGTGTGAACAGCGCGCTTGAGCTGGTCCAACTCCCCGGTTATGGCAAACGCGCTGTTGACGAGCTCTCCGGCGGACAACAACAGCGCGTCGCCATCGCACGGGCCATCGCGATCGAGCCCGTACTCCTGTTGTTTGACGAGCCACTCTCGAACCTCGACGTCTCGTTGCGTGAAGAGACTCGCAGTGAGCTGCGCGAGCTTGTTACGCGTCTCGGCCTTACTGCTGTCTACGTCACGCACGATCAGGAAGAAGCATTCGCACTCTGCGATCGGATCAGCGTGATGGTCGGCGGAAGACTCATGCAAACTGGCCGCCCGCGCGAGCTCTACGAACAACCGTCAGAAATTTCCGTCGCGAGTTTCCTCGGCAGGAATAACTTGATCAAAGCGATGCGGCTGAGCTCAAGCAAGACTAGCGGCGGTGAGTTCAAGACACTGGACGGCGGACACACGCTGCGCCTGCCGGTAAAACATGAGGATCTTGCGCCACTGAACAAACCCGTCTACTTAGCAATCCGGCCTGAGCACGTTCAACTCAGCACGAACAACAACGGCGCCCAGAATTCACTGCCCGCGAACATTCGCGACATTGTTTTCGCAGGTGCGACATCGATGGTGCGCGTGGATGCAAACGGGTTGTTGCTCGAAGCACTCGTGCTGCGAACCGACGGACTCGAAATCAATCAACCTTGCCACGTGATCCTTCCACCGGATCATCTAACACTCCTAAAGAATTAAGCCACAGAGTAACACCGATGACCACGGATAAACCAAAAAAGAAAATCCGTGTTCATCCGTGGAGATCTGTGGCTTTATTAATTCTGACAATAGCCGTGCTTCTCTATGGAGTGATTTACCCGAACCTCTCAGTTGTGATCACTTCCTTCCAGCGGGCCGGAAGCTGGACGCTCGCCAACTATCGCGAAATCCTCTCGCAGCGAAGCGTCATCGAAGCCATTGTCAGCAGTCTTGGCCTCTCGGTCGGAACAGTCCTGCTCTGCGCGATTGTCGGCGTGCCGCTGGCGTTTCTCTTCGAACGCTTCACTTTTCCTGGCCGTCGATTGTTTGCCGCGCTCGCGGCGCTGCCGCTGGTCCTACCGCCGCTGGTCGGCACCGTCGCTTTCATTTTTCTTTGCGGTGAATCGGGAATACTCGCGCACGGCATCCAAAATCTCTTCGGACTCGCAAACCCGCCGTGGCGGCTGCGCGGCTGGCCTGCTTTGCTGCTCTTTCACACTTACACGATGTACCCGTTTTTTTACGTACTCACTGGTGCCGGTCTACGCAGGATTGATGCAAGCCTCGCCGAAGCCGCACGGAGTTTAGGAGCCTCAGGCATCACCGTGCTCAGACGCGTGTTGCTGCCGCAACTGACTCCTTCGCTTGTTGCAGCCGCACTGCTGACGTTCATGACCTCGATGGCATCGTTCAGCGCGCCATTGCTGTTTGGCGGCGACGTGCGCGTGCTAACGCTCGAAATTTTCACTGCAAGACAACGGGGCGATGCAGTGATGGCAGTGACGGAGACAGTCATACTCGCCATCATTTCTCTTGGTGCACTGATCGTCTTTCAACGTTACGAAGGAACGCGGAGGTTTGCAGCCGCAGCATTGAAGGGTGCTCCACGCCGTCGCGTCAATATCGCGAGTGGAACGGCGCGTGTGATCGCTACGATCGCAGCGGTCGTGTTCGCACTGGTTTTGGTGTTGCCGGTGGCGACGTTGTTCCTGGTCAGTTTCGCGCAGGAAGGCTCATGGACCACACAGACCTTGCCGGCGGCTTACACGTTTGCAAATTACGAGCGAATCTTCGGCGATGCCTATGCCGCTGAAGTGTTTTTCAACAGCTTAACGATGTCGGCTATCGCGGCAGTGGCGGCGTTGTTGTGGAGCTTCTGTGTAGTCACGTTATTAAGGCGCGGGAAAGAGCGAAGACTCGTCGATGAAGGATGGCGGCGATTGCTGTCGTTGCTGGTCTTGATTCCGTGGGCACTCCCAGGAACTGTAGTGGCCGTGTCGGTCGCGGAGGCATATGGCGGTCCGAGCATGTTGTTGGGTTCTTTCGTGCTGGTCGGGACTTTCTGGATCCTGCCGGTGGTTTATTTCCTGCGATTCATGCCCCTGGTTGTACGTGCAGTTCAAGCCAGCATGGAGCAGCTCGATCCGACGCTGGAGGAGGCTGCGGGCTCGCTCGGCGCGCGTGCATGGCAGAGATTTACGCGCGTGACGTTGCCGCTTGTGTGGCCGGGCGCGATTGCGGGGACCCTGCTGGCGTTTGTGATCGCGTTAGGCGAATATGTCGCTTCAGTGCTTGTGTTTGTCCCGTCTAATCGACCTATTTCGATTGCTATCGCATCTGAGTTGCGGGATTTCAATCTCGGAGCGGCGGCGGCGTATGGCGTCGACTTAATTGTAATTATTTCTATCAGCATGATGATCGCAGGCCGGTTGGAGCGCCTGCGGAGTTAATCGGAGATGAATCTGCGTAAACTGCGTAATCTGTGTTTGATTGTTCTTTTCGCACTGCTGCTGGTTGGCCAGCCAGTGCATTCCGAGCTCGACAAAGCGGAGATCTATCAGGCTGTTCTCGATCTCACGAACCCGTGGACGGTGATGTGTGTTGCCGCGCATCCGGACGATGAAGACGGCAGCACGTTGACTATCCTGCGCCGCAAATACGGCGTTCACACTGTCTCGCTGTTTTCGACTTTCGGCGAGGGTGGACAGAACGCTGTTGGCCCGGAGCTCTACGAAGAGCTGGGCGTGATTCGCGCTCGCGAAACGATGGCTGCCGCTCAAGTGCAAGGCTCTGAACCTCACTTCCTCGGCTTCCGCGACTTTGGATTTTCAAAATCTGCTGAAGAGACGTTTCGCGCGTGGGGTGAAAGAGAATTACTACGCCGCATGGTCTTACAGATTCGCCTACTCCGTCCCGACGTCATCATCACTAATCACGACACCACGAGCGGTCACGGCCATCACCAGGCTACTGGACGAACAGTTCTCGCAGCGTTCGATGCAGCGGCAGATCCAAAACAATTTCCGGAGCAACTCACCCAAGTGGGCACGTGGCAAGTGCAACGGCTCTTCGTCCGTTTGTTTGGTGGCGGAGCCAGCTCAGGCTCTCAAGTTGTAACTCTCGATCCGAACGAAACGGATCCAGTGCGCGGCATTACGTATGCGCAGCAAGCACTCGCCGGACTGCAAAAACATGCCACTCAGGGTCCATGGCCCAAAACAGTTCCTGCGGGTGGAGCTCGGCCAATTCGTTACAGCCTCGTTAAACAAGCTCCAAACATACCTGCGCTGCCCGCAAACGCAAAGACACCACTCGACGGATTAGTTTTGCCGGACGCAGTAGCTTCCAAACTGGTGCCGCCAACGATCGAAGGCAAACCACTGACGGAGTTTGTCGATCGACGTCTTGAGCTGTTGGTGTCGCTTTTGAGTGCGAAGAGGCGCAGCGTGTTCAGTGCTCCAAAAGAAGTCGTTGACACTGACCAGCACCGTTTCAGATTGATGTCCGATCGTCTTGATAATGCCCTGGCTGCTGTCTCAGGCGCATCGGCCTCACTGAACGCAGAAGGCTCGGCTCTGGTGCCCGGCCAGGAAGCTCGACTTGCAGCTGTCGTCGCGAACGGCGGTATGGCCGAAATTCAGATCAAGCAGTTGAACTTTCGCGGTCTCGGTGTTGAACGAAAACTCGACACTGCGGAGAAGATGTTGCCCGGCACCGAAGCTTCGGCCGAAGTGAAGGTTGCGGTACCAAAAACGACGACCCTGAGTGTTCCCTCTTCCGAGCATCTCTACGATGGACGACTGTTTGGCGAGTCGGTGGATGTTGAAGCTGAGCTCGCGATCGAGGGCGTCTCCTTTCACGTAGAGAACGAGAGTCACATCGAGGTCGCGCCGGCAGTTGAGATCGTCAGTGTCGATCCATCGCCTTACGTCATCACTCCAGCCACGTCGCAAAAACCACTCGAGTTCAACGTCACGTTGAAGAACCATCTACCGGCTGACTTCCGCGGACTGTTGCGAGTAAGTGGACAGACTCTTGAAACTGGTCGCGAGATAAATCTTCGACCAGATCAAACTGACACCATCAACTTCGTTGTGCGGCCGCTGCCATTGAGCGGACAGATCCAGGGATCGAGCATCGCCATAACAGTGGACGAGCCGATTCCGAAAGAACCGATTGCGAAAAGAAGTGTGCCGTTGGTCTACGCTAACGCGATAGTTGCGAGCGGGCGCAAGGTGGGTTACCTGCCGAGTTCCGATCAGACGCTCGAGCGTGCACTTGCCGCGTTGGGAGTTGATTCAAAGAAGCTGACTGTCGACGATATCGCGAAGTCTGATCTTTCAGTTTTTAACACGATCATCATCGACAATCGTGGTTACGAAGCGCACCAGGATTTAATTCCGGTGAACAATCGGCTGCTGAAGTTTGTTGAAGATGGCGGCACGCTGCTCGTTTTTTATCATCGTACGGGCGAGTGGAATCCGCATCCGCAGCTCGCGCCTTATCCGATCGTCATCGGCGATGAGCGCGTGACGGACGAAGATGCTCCTGTAGTTTTTCTACAGCCTCGTCATCCGCTGCTCAACTTTCCGAACCGGATCACGCAACAGGATTTCGCAAATTGGGTGCAGGAACGCGGACTCTATTTTCCGCGCCAGTGGGATCAGCATTACATGGCCATCCTGGCGACCGGCGACAAGGGTGAGCCTCCATTGAAAGGCGGATTGCTGGTAGCGCCTTATGGCAAGGGAAATTACATTTACACGAGCTACGTTTGGTATCGGCAGCTTCGCGCAGGACTGCCGGGCGGGTATAGGTTCTTCGCGAACTTGATCAGCTATGGAAGAAAGAAAGACTAGCCACAAAAGGCACAAAAAGCACAAAAAGAGAACCAGCAGACTGAGTCTTCTTTTGTGACTTTTGTGCTTTTTGCGGCTAACTAATGATTAGGCTGGCGAGTCGAGCATACCCTCTGAGTCAAGAGATTCTTCGGTTTCGAGTTTTACGCGGGCGCGTTCGAGAAAGGTTTTTATCATTTCTCGGACGCGTTTCTGCATCTCGGCGCTGATCGCGCCTTCGCCCACCAGAATCGCGAAGCGGTGCAAATCTTTCGCGTGTTTGCGACGCAGCTCAACGTGCTGGACGATCTTGATCAAAACCTTGTGCCCGCGCTCCTCAAAAACAGCGGCGTAGCGCAGGTAATTCTTCATTTCGGAGCGCGCCGGTGACCACTCGAGACGTTCCGGAGAGTCCTCGGTTTTTTCGACAGCAAAAGCGGCATGGACAGCACCGATAACCGGCACTTCCGCCCGAACCACCCACCGCATGATTCCGCCCGCTTCCTTGCGTATTCCTTCGATGCCGGGCATGAGGTCCGCGAAATTGCGAAGCTCGCCGAAGAACTCACGGGCCCGTTCGAGGGTGGTCCGCAATTCCAATTGATCCGAGTAGGAGGCCTTGATACGAAACATTTATTCTCCGTTAACCGTTTCTTCCGAGACGTTGATGCGCGCGGGTCACAATTTGGTTTCCCACGACGCCAACTGCTAAGTTACACGAGGAACACATGAGAGGTAAAGAGTCTTGTCCGCGTTGCGATAAACGAGGAATGAAAAGCTGGGTCGAACTGAGCGACGAAGAGCGTGAGGTGGTCAAACGATTGCCGGCCTCTGCGGATTATTCTCTGGATGAGCGAAAGGCGTCACATCGCTGGTGCACGCGCTGCTGGTACGAGGATGATCTGCGTTCATCTGCGGCTTAACCGACGATCCGTTTGTACGCAGCGCGGATGGCTTGCATTTGATTCGTTAACGCCTCCTGCAACTCGACCGCTGATTCTAATCCCATCCGCGTTGCTACATCCCTCGCAGTGACGTGATTCGGATCGGGTAAATGGGTCGAGCGGCCGACAATCAACCGCAGATTGTGGTCTATCGACCGTAGTAGACCGTAGCCACTGCTCAACACCAGAAAGTCGTCCTCGCTCAACGAGCCTTCTTCGCGCAATCTTTCCAATGTAAACGATGTGGACCGGTCGTCACCTTCGTCCATCACTTCATCGCGCAACTGCAAATAGCGCGCTGCAAAATACACGTCGAGCATTCCACCCGGTCCGTATTTGATATCAGTTCCGAGCTTCCTGCCGCGACTACCCTTCTCTTTCTCGAGCCTGTCTCTGACGCGCCGTGTCACCGACTTCAACTCATCCGGATCCAGTTGTGAAGCGTTCGCGTGTATGCGGTGACGCGCGTGCATTTCAACCATCTTGCCGAGCTCCTGATCGCCGCCGACAGATCGCAGCTTCACATATGCAAGCCACTCCCATGGAGCACTCTGATCTCGCAAATAATCGAGAAAACCTTCGGAGCTGGTCACGAGTGGTCCATCCTTGCCGTGCGGCCGCAAACGTAGATCAACGCGATAGAGATAGCCCTCTCGCGTGATGCTCGAAAGTGCCGCAATCATCAACTCGACCAGACGTGAGTATGTCTCGTCCTGCGTCCAAGTCTTAATCGGCGAAGGAACGAGGGAATCGTAGGTGATCAGAATGTCGAGATCCGAGCCGTAATCGACGCCACCTGTGCCGAGACGTCCCAATCCATAAAAGGCTACACGTGGACCACCCGCGAACGAGCCGTAGCGCCGCGCCATTTCTCGGCGGGCAATCAGATAAGCAACGTTCATGCTCGCAGTCGCCAGTTCCGTTTGTAGACGGTTAGCGTCGAAGATTGAGAGCTCGTTAGACACGTCTAACGCGCCAATCTCGGCGATCAATTCAGCCCATTGCAAACGCAGCGCTGCGAGCTCTGCGGAAAACGTGTGCTCGGTATCGACGGCGGCGCGCAGAATCGCGCGGTAATCTCGACGTAAAGACTTGGCGGCAGGAGCTCCGAGCGAAGCAATCAATGCCGGATTGGCAGCGATCATCTCGGCAAATGAATCCGATGAGCCGGAGAGTTGCACCAGTGCTTTGAGGTTGGCTTTTGAGATCTGTATTTGCTGATCGGTTTTTTCGAGTGACGCTGCTATGCGGGAGAGTTGGACCAGTGCGCGATGTGGGTTCAGGGTTTGGCGTGACAGGGTGAGCAGCAGGTTCGCCAACTCGGCGCTACCGCGCTCGGTTCCGTAGTGCGGAGCAAATATGCGGGCAGATGCAGTTGCAAGGCCTACGTCTTTGTCGATGGTTTGTGTCGGATCGGGTTCAGTTAATACTCGCGTATCTTCAACTTCGGAAAACAGCCGGTCGTAAGTGTTGCGCACGTGCGTAGTATGCGTTTTCAAAGCCGAAACAAAACTGTCCTTCTCAGGAAATCCCATGCGGCGCGCCAGGAGTGCGAGCGCTTCTTCACCTTCCGGAACGGCATGCGTCTGCAACCCGTGCTCCATCTGTAGCCTGTGTTCAAGGCTGCGCAGGAGGTAGTAAGCATCTGACAACTCGCTGCGTTCCGGTTCAGTGATAAAGCCGCGATCGGCGAGCCTGCCCAGACTGACGAGCGTGTGCGGTACGCGCAACCAGTCATCGCGTCCTCCATGGGCCAACTGCAAAGCCTGCGCGACAAACTCGATCTCGCGAATCCCGCCGCGACCGAGCTTCACGTTGAATCCGCTCTTTTTCTCGATTTGTCGATCAATCTTTTGTTTGGCGAGGCGAACGCTTGCGAGCGCGCCACTAACAGATACGTCCGGCCGAAACACGTAAGGCGCGACAGCTTCCTTAAATCGCGAAAAGAGCTCTGCTGAACCGACAGCGGCTCGTGAACGAATCAGTACCTGCCGCTCCCAGTCCTGTGCAGAGTGCTCGTAATAACGAACAGCTTCCTGCAACGAACACGCAAGCGAGCCGTCGCGGCCGTGCGGGCGCAGCCGCAAATCCACTCTGTATGCTGCGCCTTCACCTCCTGATTGCCCGACCAGGCGCGCGATGGTTTCGGAAAGCTTCACGAAGTATTCGCGATTCGTCACTTCGCCGCGCTCGCCCGTGCCGGCAGTCGTCCCATCATCTGAATAGAGAAAAACCAGATCGATATCGGAGGCGTAGTTGAGCTCCATCGAGCCGAGCTTCCCAAGCGCGACGACGCAAAACTCTGCGGTCGCACTGCGACCACGATCATCCACGCTGCGTGGGAGGCCATAACGATTGTCGAGATCCTGACGAGCGAGACTGAGGGCGTAATCGAGAATTGCGTCAGCCAGGTTCGACAACTCTTCCGTCGTCTCAACCAGTGTTTGCGAGCGACGAATGTCGTGCAGATATGTCCGCAACAACTCGCGCCGACGAAAACGCGCGAGCAGCACCTGCGGAGTCAGAGAAGAATTTGTCAGAGCGAAACGTGCGAGTGCTTCCTTTAGCTCGTCGGCAGTTCTGACACGCGGATCAGCACGCTCGCGCGAGAGCCAGGAGAGATATTCGGGGTTCTGCTCGATGGTCGTCGCGAGCAGTGGACTCCAGGCAGCAAGCGCGAGAACGTCTGCGAGCAGCGCCGGTTGTTTGAGAAGACTTTGGTGAGCACGGGGCTGCTCTTTGGCAAGACGCTCGAGAAACAGACGAGCGCCATTCTCATCAGGCAGATCGCGAAGAAGGAATTCGAGGTTGGCGTCAGGCTTGGGCACACGCCCATTGTATCAACTGTAGGGGCGGGCCACC
>DASUYO010000360.1:0-3515 GCA_036377375.1 Pyrinomonadaceae bacterium | reverse complement strand
CACTGTCGGACGCATTGCAGCAGCTTGGTTGTGTAGCCTTTCGTCCGCCAATTCCCGCGTATAAACATTCGGCAGCGATCTTCTTGAAGTTAATGGGCCACATACCTTCGGACAAAGCACACCCGAAAAATCCGACTCGACCTGCGTGGGAAAGCGAACTCATGCGCGACTGCGCCGAACGGTTAAAAAACCATAGTAGAGTCCAAGCTTAGTTCAGAGTTCAAGCTTTAGCTTGCGGCCCGTGAACCCTAACTAGCAACCTAAAGGTTGAACTCTGAACTATTCGTGAAGCCGGTTGATTTCAAAATTGCAAATTTAATCAGAAATAAAAAGCTAAGAAAGATTTTTGTGCTATCGATTACGCTGCCACAATCCTCTCGTGAAGTCAGGAAACTTGACCGGCATACTTCCCTTCGCAACCGACATCTGGCTTAATGGACCAGGCACGCTCCACGCAGCGGCATCGTAGACATCGATATCCGGCTCAAGTCCCTCACGCATGCACTGCATTAACCGGTAACACATCAGGTAGTCCATCCCGCCGTGTCCGCCGAGCTTGCGTGCCATTTCGCCCTGATTCTTCCACAGCGGCGATTCATACTGCTCTTGATACTTATCGAGCGTGGTCCAGGTGTGCCGACCTTCGCCTTCCTGCCCATCTATGAAAATGCGCGGCGGGTAGTCGCGGAAAATTCCTTTCGTGCCCTGGATCAGATTAATCCTGTCGTATGGACGCGGCGTGCTGACATTGTGCTGCAACATGATCGTCCGCCCTTTAGCCGTCTTAATGATGCTCGTGTTGTAGTCGCCGGTTTTGTAGATCTCTTTCCATTTGGGATCTCCTGCCGCGACATGCTCTTTCCGATAAGCTTCAAGACCAAGATGAGTAGAGCTCATTGACACGATGTGATCAAACCTGTCACCTTGGTTGATGTCCATATATTTCGCCATAGGACCCAGGCCATGGGTTGGATAAAGATTGCTATCGCGCAGTGTATGATGATGACGGCGCCACAATCCCTCATCCCTATTTTCAAACAAGATCTCACGCAGGTCGTGATTGTAAGCACACTCACCGTGCACCAGATCCCCAAAGACGCCCGCACGCACCATGTTCAGCACTGTGGTTTCTGAATGGTCGTAACAACAGTTCTCCATGATCAAACAATGTCGTCGCGCTTTTTCAGAGGCGTCTACAATCTTCCAGCAGTCTTCCAGCGTGTACGCGGCCGGAACTTCAGTGCCGGCGTGCTTCCCTGCTCTCAAGGCGGCGAGCACTTGAGGAACGTGCCACTCCCACGGCGTGGCAATATAAACGAAGTCGAGATCATCACGAGTGACGAGTCTTTCAAAATCTCGCTCTCCGTTGGCGTAGATGCCAGGAGTGCTCTGACCAGCCTTCTCGATCAGTGAAGCCGCCCGCGTACACTTGTCTTTCACGACGTCACATACAGCGTTAACCACCACCTTATCGACAGCGAGAAATTCCCGCAGCACTTCGGTGCCACGCAGGCCAACGCCAATGATTCCAATGCGCACTACATCATGCGGTTCGAACCTCACACCAATCATCGTTTGCTGCTGTGTGCTGCGAGCTTTCGACTCGGCCTCTTCGGTTTCGAAGGCATGAGTGATGCTGGCGGCTGTCGCCCCTATGCTCGCTAATCCGGCAGCTTTCAGTAAGTCGCGTCGCGACAAGGTTGTATCTTCTGGCTTGCGATCGTCCATGGTGAGTTCTCCGAATCAACTTTGCAGCTGTCTTCTGCCGATCTGTTTTATGCGCTCGTCAGGCCACTTTTCCAGGTAACTGTATTCAGGATGGTTTGGTCTTCCTTTGCACGGGTTACGAGCTGCGTTGTAACAGCAAATCAGCGACCAACGCGGATTAGGACTGCGATTCGCATCGGAACGATGTAAGAGGTTCGAGTGAAAGAAAAGAGCGCTGCCCGGCTCCATCTCGCAGTAAACAAGCTCGAGATGTTTTAGAGCGAGGTTGACGCGCTCCATGTCTGCGCCTGTCTGATCGCCGGTCTTGTTGTGCTCGATGCGTCCCATTAGATGTGAGCCTCTAATCACCTGAAGGCAGCCGTTATCTCTGGTGGCGCGATCGACGGCTATCAAACAACTTGCCATGTAGGGAAACAAACAATTGTTCGAGTACCAATACCCGTAGTCCTGGTGCCATTCCCACGATCCACCGACGAATGGCTCCTTCAACATCATCTTATGGTGATAGTGGTAAACCTCTCCGCCTAGTAATTGTTCGAGAGGCTCGACGATGCGTAAGCAGCGCACAAAGGCACTGTAGATATCATCCTCGAGAGCATCTGTTAGCCACAGCTTGCTGGTGCCTGCCTGCGCGTCGCGACGCTCCAGGGCCTCTCGTTCCAATCGCTGATCGTTTTTGGCGATCGTTATCAGCAGGTCCATCTCCTCGGCATCAAATAGACCCGGCTTCATGAGGTAACCGTCGCGATTGAATTGATTGATTTCCTGTTCGGTCAATTTAGACATAGCATCAACGCACTGGCACCTGACGATCTGTAAACACCAGCTCACCGAGTTTTGATAACACGTGAAAATCGTTCTGGAGCGTCGGTGACCAGGCAAGCTCCGCAACTTTCGGCTTCTGTTCAACCCGATATAAGTTCATTCGCCAACGATCACCCGGCCGTGGCGGGATATGTGTGGCTGTTGCTACGTCCTCAAGCGGTAAAGCAATTTCGCATGACCAGCCGCGGTCGCCGTCTTTGCCGTCCACTGTTCCATCCACTTGAACTGCCCAACGCAGGTGTTCGCTGTTCCAGCTTTCGTAGTGCAAAGGTTTGCGTGTGTCGAGCAAATAAATATCCAACATCGTTCCCAATGGATTCACTTCCAGCTCAATGTAGTTCGGTATCGATGGATCGGCTTGAAGAAAAACTTCCACTACTTCCTCCAGCCACAAATGCTCGTCACGTCGCTTCATAGTGGCCCATACGTTCGTATCAACAACCCGAAAAGCAAAGTAGATAAAGCGCTCGTCGTAGAGAATTCGAGCTTCAGTCGCCAAGTCACTGCGCGAACCGTCGAGATTGTTAACAAAGTTGTTGATGGGTTGGCTATCTGCCCACGCTTTTTCGTTCAGCTTGCCGTCAATATTAATGGTCGTCGTAACGCGTGCTGCTTCGTAAGTGGGTAACGACTGCGCAGAGGCAACGTGTGCACCGCAAGACAGATACATAATTAGCAGCGCGGCAGCGCTTTGTGCCTTAAACAACATCGGCTACTTCTTTCACTGCAAATGGCCATTGTTTCGTCTGATACGACCACAGAACGAAACACAACAATCCTAAAGCGAGCGTACCTAATCCAAAGGAGATAATTCTCCAATCTGTCGTTGCAAAAACAAATATCCAGCCGAGTAGGGCGAGCAAGTTTGGTATCGGGTATAGCCAAATGCGATACGGGCGCTCCAGCTTCGGCTCATTTCGCCGCAACAGTGTTACTGCCGCGATCTGACCTATAAATTGAAT
>DASUYO010000359.1:0-2832 GCA_036377375.1 Pyrinomonadaceae bacterium | reverse complement strand
GTTCACAACCGCAGCGTCCCAACGGCTCACGAAAACCGATGCCACGGAACCAACATTTGGGTTGAGTCCGGCGTCAATACGACGCTCGATCCCTCGCAGAAAAGCTTCAGCCGCCGCCAGGTATTGTTCACGAGAAAACAGAAGTGTGACATTCACTGGTATCCCCGCGAAGATTGCTTCCTCGATTGCGGGAAGTCCTTCCTTCGTGCCTGGAATCTTGATTAAGAGATTCGGGCGCGCCGCCCGCGCGAACAGGTCTTTGGCTGCGGCCAGCGTGCTCGCAGTGTCATGCGCAAGAAGCGGGGATACTTCCAACGACACCCAACCGTCCACGCCATTAGTCTCTTCGTAAATGGGTCGAAACAAGTCCGCCGCTCGTGTTAGATCCTCCAGTGCGAGTTCGAAGAAGATCTCCTCACTCGATTCACTCTCCATCAATTTTTTGGAGATCGTCGAGTCATAGGCCGAGCTGTTTTTGATAGCGTGATCAAAGATGGTCGGATTCGATGTGAGCCCTGTAACCGATAGATCCTCGATGTATCGTTCGAGCGTTCCGTTATCGAGAAGATCGCGTGTGATGTTGTCGAGCCAGAGACTCTGGCCCAGGTTATGAAGTAGTTGTGTCGCTCTCATCGTGTCACCTCAGTTAGTTCCAGGCAGTTCGCATAAATCTCGTGCCCACTGGATGGGAACAAATGATTTGTATCGTTCCAGAGTTGAATTGCCGGCTGTTCAAGACTGTGCTCATACCCCAGCACGCTTAAGCTCGCCGTACTCAGCGTAAGAGCCTTAGCGTCGTAGGGCTCAATCCCGATCCAGCTGCCTGCCAGCATTCGAAGGAAGTGTCCGCTGGAAAAAATCAAAACGTTCCCCGAAACGGCGCGCACGCGATCGACAACGCGGTCGGCACGCTCGGCAACCTGCTCTGGTGATTCGCCACGCGGGGCACCATCGCGAAATAGTTGCCAGTCAGGGCGTTCTGCATGGATTTCAACACTGCGACGACCTTCGTATTCGCCGTAGTTCCACTCAAGCAGGTCGGGATCAATTTCAGCAACAGACCCAAAGCCGGCCAATTCACAAGTTTGCCTCGCTCGTCGCAATGGACTAGTAAACACTTTCGTGAATATGACTCCGCTCAATCGGTCTCGAAGTCTTTGAGCATTGCGTTCGCCAACCTCGGTCAACGGTAAATCGGTTAACCCAGTGTGTTGACCGGTAATACTCCACTCCGTCTCACCGTGTCTTGCCAAATAGATCATGGGAAGATCCGTATGGGCCATCCTTATGATTCCTCCTTAAAACTCTCCAGCCCGTATGCTGCTGATCCAACCAACGCAGCGTGATTGAGAATGACGTGAACCGGAGTACGTTCCATGAGTTGCGCGAAGCGACCCTTACGCACGAAAGAGTCCATAAAGCGTAACTCCTCCGCCGCACGAGGGATGTGTAAAGGGATACCACCCGCCACGTAGACGCCGCCCGTTGCCATCACCTTCAGCGCCAGGTTTGCCGCCTCACTGGCTAGAATCGAAACAAACGTATCTACTGTGGCCCTACACAGTTCACTCGGGTTCTCCTCGTCAAAAGCAGAATTGGTGATTGCTGCGGTGCGATCTGTTGCCGCGGCGATCAATCGAGCGACGTTTGGGTTTTCCGGTATCTGCTCGATGTCGCGCAGATATTCATGAATGTATGGAATGCCAATGCCGGAACAGACCCGTTCGACGCTTACGTGGTCAAAGTGCTTGAGCATGTATTTGAGCAGGCCGATTTGTCGATCATTCGTCGGTGCAAAATCTGCGTGACCGCCTTCAGAGCTGTGAGAAACGTATCTTGATCCATCCCACGTTAAGAATGATTCGCCCAAGCCCGTGCCCGGAGCTATGACAGCAATGGCACCATTGGGGACTGCTTGCCCAACATTTAATGTAGCCACATCAATTGGTCGTAGAATGGGAACGGCCCGCGCAACAGCTTCCAGGTCGTTCAGCAAATGGACGGATTTGAGATTGAGATCCTTCGCCAGCGATGCTTCATCCATCTCCCAGGGCAAATTAGTGATCTTCACGCGCCCATTGATGACTGGTCCAGCAACATCAAAACACGCTCGTTCAACAGACGTCTTCGCGTCCTTAAGGAATTCTGATACCAGCGCCTGCAGGCTGGGGTAGTCTGCACTGTGCACCTGCGTTTGGTTGAGAGGTGCGTGTGGTCCACCCTCAACCGAAAAGATCGCCAGGTCTGTTTTCGTACCACCAATATCACCTGCTAATAGCATGATGGCTCATACTCCTTTTCACGACTTGTAAACAGTGTGCGTAGCGTTCGCTGTTCGGCGTTGAGCCTCTGCGCGCGTAGAACAAGATATACAAGTAGCAGATCACTGGCAGGATGAACGCGTGGTGAATTCCGACGCCATCAGCGATGACACCCTGGATCACTGGAATGATCGCTCCGCCTACAATCGCCATATTCATGAGTCCGGATCCACTTCCCGTTAATGGTCCAAGTTCAGCGACTCCCAGAGCGAAGATGCTCGGAAACATGATTGAGTTGAAGAAGCCAACGGCAATCATGCTCCACATTGCAATGTGTCCACCCGTGAGCATGGAGACCGTCACCAGCGTCGCGCTACAAACCGCGCATATGCCAAGCAGATATGACGTCTTAATCCGCTGGAGGACCCCTGCGCCGATGAAGCGACCCACCATGGCGCCGCCCCAATAGAGCGACACGTAACCGGCGGCGATCTGTGGTGATAAGCCCGCAATATCCGGCTGACCGAAATAGCTCACCATGAAGCTTCCAATTGAAACCTCGGCACCAACG
>DASUYO010000358.1:0-7029 GCA_036377375.1 Pyrinomonadaceae bacterium | reverse complement strand
TACGCGGCTTCGACTCCTGCGACCGATGGCAAGTTGGTCTACGCGTTTTTCGGCACTGAAGGTCTCTATGCCTATGACTACAAAGGCAAGCTGGCGTGGAAAGCGGACCTCGGAAAACTGGGCACTGTCGGCATGGGCACGGGCACGTCGCCGATTCTCTTCGAAAATCTCGTCATCGTGCAGTGTGACGAAGAGAATGGAGAAGCTTCTTTCATAGCTGCGTTGGACAAGAAGACAGGCAAAGAGGTCTGGAGGACGCCGCGGAAAGTGCAGGTGAGCTGGGCCACTCCTTTGCTGGTGCGCACGTCCACACGACCGGAGTTGATTGCGGACGGTACCGAGTCCGTGATTGCTTACGATCCCGCGACTGGAAAGGAGCTTTGGCGGCACAAGGGTGTGGAGAGTAATGCGATTCCTTCACCAGTCGCGAACAGCGAGATGGCATTTCTCGTCGCAGGTTTCCCGGCAAAGATCGCGATCGCGATTCGATTAGGTCAGAGCGGAGATCTTACGGGCACGCCGAATGAAGTATGGAAGTATGAAAAAGGCACGGCATATGTGCCTTCGCCGATTCTTTACGGCGATTATCTTTATCTAACAACGGATCGCGGAATTCTCACGTGTCTGGATGCGAAGACCGGCGAGGTCAAATACGAAGGCGGCCGAATTCCGATTCCGGCCACTTTCACAGCTTCTCCGGTGGCGTTCGAAGGGAAGATTTTGATGACGAGCGAAGATGGCGATACGTTCATTATCAAGGCAGGACCGAAGCATGAGATTCTCGGCACCAACTCGGTTGGCGAGCCCGTCTATGCCTCGCCAGCGATTGCTGACGGTCGCATCTTCATTCGCGGCGAAAAGAATCTTTATTGCATTGGAACATAAATCCGCTAACATCCGTCTAATTCCGGTAACACGGATTACGCCGATCTTTAAAGACGGATTTACTCATGAATAGAAAATTTATCCTTCTGATCTTGGTGTTCTGCGCTGCGTGTGGGAGTTCAAAAGAAGCGCATTACGCGGAAGTAGAGAAACATAGGCAGGAACAGGCGGCGCAGCCTGCGCCGACAACTGCCGCGCCAACTCCGAGTCCGGCTGCGAGTGTTTCACCATCACCGGGCGAAGCAGCAGCACCTGCCTCTCGAAACTACTGGACTAACTTTCGTGGACCAAGACGTGACGGTAAGTACGACGAAGCCAGCGTCTCGACGAACTGGCCTTCCAACGGTTTGCCTGTGATTTGGAAACAACCCGTCGGCGTCGGACACGCCTCGTTTGTCGTCGCGGATGGCAAGGCGTACACGATCGAACAGAGACGAAGCCAGGAAGTTGTCGCAGCGTACGATATAAACAACGGCCGCGAGCTCTGGACGCAGAAGTGGAACGCCGAATACACCGACTCGACCGGCGATGGTCCGCGCGCAACTCCAACATGGGACCAGGGACGTCTCTACGCGCTCGGCGCGACCGGCGAGTTCCGATGTCTTGATGCCAACAGCGGTGCAGTCATCTGGGGCAAGAACATTCTCTCTGACAACAAGGCACAGAACCTCCCATGGGCCATGGCCGCATCACCGCTCATTGTTGACGATAAAGTGATCGTGCTTCCCGGTGGTGCCAATGGAAAATCAGTAGTCGCATATAACAAGATGACGGGCGCTCCTGTTTGGAAGGTGCTCGACGATCCGCAAGCTTACGTTTCACCAATGCTCGTCGAACTGGCTGGACGCCGGCAGATCATCGTCGTCAGTTCATTTCGTGTTGTGGGACTGACTCCTGAGAATGGTGCGCTGCTGTGGAGCTACTCGTGGGATACCAGCAACGGTATCAACGTCTCTCAACCGATCATCGTTGATCGCAATCGTTTCTTTATTTCGTCGGGCTATGGAAAAGGTGCAGCGCTGGTTGAAGTGAAGGGCAGCGGCAATAGTTTCACAGCATCGACCGTTTGGGAAAACACGAACATGAAGAACAAGTTTAATAGCTCCGTTCTTCATGATGGCTACATCTACGGTCTCGATGAAGGCATTCTCGTTTGTTTGGATGTGAACACCGGCGAGCGCAAATGGAAAGAGGGACGCTACGGCTATGGTCAGGTGATCCTGGCGGGGAATCACTTGATCCTCACGTCAGATCAGGGAGATGTTGCGTTGGTGAAAGCGTCGCCTGATAAATACACGGAAGTGGCGCGCTTCTCCGCCGTACAGGGTCAGACGTGGAACTATCCCGCGATTGCGGATGGAAAGTTATTAGTGCGTAACTCAAACGAGATGGCGGCGTACAATATCTCAGGCAAATAAGTAAGCCGCAGATAAACGCAGATTGCAGCAGATCTGATCTGCGGCAATCTGCGGCTTATTTACTGCTTGATGAAAATTCGTTTGGTCTCGTACGAGATATTTGGATTGTCGACGTACATATCGACCACTAACTCGCCCGGGCCGGAGATGGTCCACTTTCTCACCGTCTGAGTCTTTACCGGTCCTTTCGGAGTCTCCGCAGTCGTGACATCAGTAACCTGAATGCCCCGGTCGCCGGGAAGCCAAGTCGCAGTTCGTTTCCCCTTCGCCGGCGGTTGGTTGGGAGGAACCGGTGGCGTGAAGTCATATTCTTTGCCGTCGAGAATGTAAGTGTCCTTGATAGTGCGTTCGTTGTTTGGCTGGATGAGTTTCGTTTCGAGCTCGATCTGATCGCCTTTGTGGCTGATGGTGAGGGTCTGAGTCATGTCGCCTGGAATACCATAACTACGCGCGCGATCCATTTTCCATGTGCCACTGAAGTCTGGTTTCGTTGCAGCCAAAGCGAGCACTGAGAATGCAATTATTGCCGCAGTTATCAATACGATGTTTTTTGCCATCTCATCTCCTTTTCTGTATGGCCAGCAGCGGCCCTGTCATGAACGTCGTAACGAGTGCCATCAACACCATCATTGCAAAAATTCGTCCCGACAGAATGCCGAGATCATAACCGATATTCAGCACTACCAGCTCAACTAATCCGCGCGTGTTCATGAGCACGCCGATCGAGAACGATTGCGACCAGCTCATGCCGGTCCAACGACTCATCAACATGCTGCCGCCCAGTTTTCCTGCAATCGCGACGAGAATGATCACTGCACACATCAACCATCCTTGCCAGTCGTTCAGCAAACTAACCTGCGTGCGCAAACCTGTAAACGCAAAAAAGAGCGGCAGCAACGCGTATGAGCTGAACGCCTCCAGCTTGTCTTTGAGAAAGATCCGAAATTCGGTAGAAGGCGGCATTACTACGCCGGCGATGAAAGCTCCGAAGAGAGCGTGAATGCCGATCGTCTCCGTAATCAATGAACACGCCAACACAAACGCCAGAATAATCGGAATCAACCGTCGCTTATGTTGTTGCGAGTCTGGCTCTTTCACTACTCGAGCCAGTTGCGGCCGCACTACAAAAATCATCGCAGCCGCGAAGACGAGTGTTAAGCCGATCGTGATCGTGGAACTCCCCAGCCCGGTGGATTTCACCAGCGCTATCACGAGCGCCAGAATGCACCATGCAGTGACGTCGTCAACGGCAGCACACGTTATTGCGATTGAGCCGAGAGTGGTTTGCGACAGTCCGCGATCTTCAAGGATACGCGCCAGCACCGGAAATGCGGTGATGCTCATCGCAACCCCGATGAATAACGCAAATGCGCTGAAGGAGGTTCCTGCGGGCGCCAGTTCCTGGTAAAGAAAAAGTGAGAGGGCGGTGCCGAGAAGAAAAGGGACGATGATGCTGGCGTGGCTGATCATCACCGCCGCTGTTCCTTTTTGTTTGAGGTACTGCACGTTCAGCTCCATCCCGACGACAAACATAAACAGCACCACGCCGATCTGGCTGAGCAGTTGCAACGTTCCCAATGACGATGCGGGAAATAGAAACGTCAAAGCGTTAGGGTAAAGCAGGCCCAGAACTGACGGACCCAGCACAATACCGGCAATCATCTCGCCCATTACCGGTGGCTGCCCAATCCGGCGAAACAATCGTCGAAATAGTCCGGCCATTATCAGGATGACGATGATCTGCGTGAGTAAAATGCTGAGAGAAGTCCTGAAATTTTCCCAAAGGATTCCAGTCGATGAGGTCGGACCTGAGGGGATGATTGGGGTTGCGTTCGTGGGCTGGAGGCGGGCGCCCGCCGCGAGGATCAGCCAAACGCCAGCCACAAAAACCAGCAGGAGAAGTAAATACGGTAAATAGTGGCGGGCGTCCGAGAAACTGAATCGCGGTCCAGGGGGCATCGACTCTCTATACAACGCGGCCCGACAAGGGCGCAACCTAGTTCTCGCCGGAAGCGTAGTATATCCGTTTGCTATCCGCGTCTTTCGCGGCCCAATTGCTCAGCGCACAGCATTGATGTAATTTTGACTGGTTTATGACCGTCGACGTCGCCCAAACGAAAACTGAAGTCGGAAATTATTTTGTCTCGAACTATCCGCCGTTCTCCCAGTGGAAACCTGAGTTTGTTTCCGAAGCACTGGACGCGCTCAACCAGCCGCCCAGAGTCGACGATCCTGTAGGCCTTTACATCCACATTCCTTTCTGTCGCAAGCGCTGCCTGTTCTGCTATTTCAAAGTCTACACGGACAAGAATGCTTCCGAGATCGAGACATATCTCGACGCGCTCATAAAAGAGAACGAGCTCTACAGCCGCATGCCCGCTTTTCAGGGCCGGCAACTTCGCTTCGCTTACTTCGGCGGCGGCACGCCGTCATACATCAGCGAGAAGCAGTTGCGTTATCTCATCGATGGTCTGAATCGACACGTGAGCTGGAAGAACGCGGAAGAAGTCACGTTCGAGTGTGAGCCGGGCACGATTCAGAAGACAAAACTGCAAACGCTGAAAGAGATCGGAGTCACACGACTGAGCCTGGGCATCGAGCACTTCGACGATGAGATCCTCGCAGCAAATGGACGTGCGCACTTGTCACCCGAAATCTATCGTGCTTATCAGTGGGCGCGTGAAGTCGACTTCCCGCAGATCAACATCGACCTCATCGCGGGGATGATGGGTGAGACGGAAGAGAAGTGGCGTGAAGCAGTGCGTCGCGCGATCGAGCTGCAACCCGACTCCGTCACGATCTATCAGATGGAGCTGCCCTACAACACGGTCATCTCGCAGGATATTTTGAAGAAGGGCATTGCCTCGCCGATTGCCGGCTGGGACACCAAACGCCACTGGCTTAATTACGCATTTGAACAGTTTCTTGCGCACGACTACGAAATCGCCGGCAGCGATATTGTCGCGACAAAGAAGAAGACTTGCCGGTTCATTTACAGGGACGCACTCTGGCATGGTGGCGATATGATCGGCATCGGCGTGTCGTCGTTTTCACATTTCGGCGGAGTCAATTTCCAGAACGCGCACAACTTCGAGGAGTACGTGCGCATCCTTAACCAGGATCGCTTGCCGCTTTTGCGTGCCGTTTCGCTGACGCCGAAGCAGAGACTCATTCGCGAGATGGTTTTGCAGTTGAAGACCGGATCGATCGATACCGGCTACTTTCGCGAGAAGTTTGGCGTCGATGTTTGGAACGAATTTCGTTCCGTTTACGAACGACTGGAAGAAAACAGTCTGCTCGAGCGTCAGAACGGAAGGATTGCGCTGACCCGTCGCGGCATTTTGCAAGTCGATCATTTTCTAATCGATTTTTTTGAACCTGAACTTAGAACTGTACGCTACGCATGAATACAAATACTTTCGACGTCATAGTAATGGGTGGTGGACCCGCAGGGAGCTCTGTTGCCGGCATGCTCGCGCGCGAAGGGCGCAAAGTAATTCTTTTCGAAAAAGAGATATTCCCACGTCATCACATCGGCGAGTCGTTGATGACTGATACATATTGGACTTTCCGCCGTCTCGGCCTGCTCGAAAAACTGAGGGAAAGTCCATTTGTGCGGAAGTACAGCGTTCAGTTTGCAAATGCGGCGGGCAAAGAGTCGCGGCCGTTCTACTTCTTCGAGGCGGTGCATCACGAGAGCGCGGTAACCTGGCAGGTCACGCGCGCGCAATTCGATCACTTGTTGATTAATCACGCTGCTGATCAGGGCGTCGTTGTGCATCAGGGTGTCTTAGTGAAGCAGGTGCTTTTTGAAGGTGACCGAGCGGTTGGAGTTGAAGTGCAGATGCAGGACGGCACGCGCGAGAAGTTCTTTGCGAAAGTTGTTGTCGATGCGACTGGACAGAGCGCGATGCTGTCGAACAAGTTTCGCTGGCGCGTTCGCGATCCAAAACTCAAAAAGGCTGTGCTCTATTCTTACTTCAAAGGAGCACATCGCGAGCCGGATCTAAACGGCGGCGCCACACTCGTCTTGCGCACTGAAGCCGGCAGCGGCGGCTGGTTCTGGTATATCCCGCTCGAAAACGACATCACGAGCGTCGGCATCGTTGCCGATCCCGATTATCTTCTGAAGGGTCGTGGCCAGGATCTCGCGAAGATCTTGCAGGAAGAGATCGAGAAGTGTGAGCCGTGCCGCAAACGCGTTGCCGAAGGAACACGCGTCGATAAGATCTATTCGATACTCGATTATTCGTATCGTTCCAAGCACAACGCCGGCAACGGATTCATCATCATCGGCGACGCTTACGGCTTTCTCGATCCGATCTATTCGTCAGGCGTACTGCTGGCGCTGAAGATGGCTGAGCTCGCGGCGGATGCCATTCACGACGCTTTCAACCACGATGATTTCTCAGCCGCTCGTCTTGGTCAATACCAGGCAAAACTCGATCGCGGGATCGAGTCGATGCGGAAACTGGTCTACGCGTTCTATAACGACGGCTTCAGCTTCTCGGGCTTCCTGCGCAAGTACCCCGAGGAGCGTGTGCACATCATCAATCTTTTGATTGGCGACGTGTTCAAAGAAGGTGTCGACTCAGTCTATGGCCCAATGTCCGAGTTCGCCGAAATTCCCCCACCCCTCTACGAACAAGTCGACGGCACAATGGTCCAGCACACGCCATCACCAGAAGAATCAGATCTCCTGCTGACCGCTCAATACCGGTTCTAC
>DASUYO010000357.1:0-3712 GCA_036377375.1 Pyrinomonadaceae bacterium | reverse complement strand
GGCGTGAAAAGAACAGTCAAAAAAATCTTTAACTCGGCAGGGCTGGAAGTGACTCGCCGCACACCCGCACCAGTAGCTGAGACGCCGCAGTTTTTCAATTACGACTTCGAAACAGACGAAACGTTCAAGTCGATCTTTCGCGAGGGTGTCGTCCGAAGTGGAAGCACGCACGATCCGAATGTGGTCCATCAACGTTTGTACAACACAGTGCAGTTTCTCAAGCACACGATAGATCTCGAAGGCGATGTAGCCGAGTGTGGCGCATTTCGCGGGCTTTCCTCCTTTTTGTTTTGCAACTACATTCGCCTATTTGCACCAGACTTCGATGGTCGCGGTTATCACATCTTCGACTCTTTTGAAGGACTCAGTGAGCCGCGCGAGGAGGACGCGATTGCGCGCGACGAATACGGCGAAGTGGGGGCTCACTGTCAGCCGCGCGGCGCATTTCTGGGCACATTGGAAGTGGTGAAGGCCACGCTAAGTGATTACCCGGCGATCGAGTATCATCGCGGTTGGATCCCGGAGAGTCTTTCGGGGATAGAAGAACGCCAGTATAAGTTTGTGCATCTGGACCTGGACTTGTATGAGCCGATCAAAGGAGCGCTCCACTATTTCTATCCACGAATGGTTCGAGCAGGAGTGATTGTGGTGGACGAGTACGCGATTCCGCGCTGGCCGGGCGCCAAACGAGCTGTGGACGAGTATTGTTCCGAACACGATCTGGCACCCGCAGTTTCGTTGACAACAGGCAATGGCGTTTTGATCAAGAAGTGATGGCAGCAAAAGTAGCGATGAAACAGGTGGCCCAAAAACTGCTGCCGGAGAAAACCTATCGGCGGCTGGCCGACAAACTGCGCGACAGCATCAGTCCCGCAGATCCTGTCTGGTCCGTGCGTAATGCGATTAAAAAACAGACGTTGCCGGACGAATCGTTAATCGAGATAAAGAGCACGATCGACATCAAACGGCGCATGGACTACGAGCCTCACGATATCTATCTCCATATCGATTCGCTGACTGAATTCGAAACCCGGCTGCACTCATGCGCGAAGGAACCGGACACCGTTGAATGGATTGAGACGTCGATGAAACCGGATGACGTTTTTTATGACGTCGGTGCAAACGTCGGTGCGTATTCATTGATCGCTGCAAAAGCTTTCAACGGGCGCGTCAAAGTATTCGCTTTCGAGCCGGCATTTCTCAACTTTACGCAACTGTGCCGCAACATATTCCTGAATCAGTGCCAGGACGCCGTGACTCCTTTATCTATCGCACTCTCTGACATGACATCTCTCGATTCGTTTAACTATCACGATCTGGTTCCCGGCGGCTCGCTTCACACTTTAGGTGAAGCAATCGACTACAAAGGTGACCGGTTTGAGCCGGTTCTCAAACAACCCATCCTGGGTTTTAGAACTGACGATTTGATCGCGCAATTCGGTCTTCCCCTACCGACACACATCAAGATCGACGTTGACGGAATCGAGCTCTCAGTTCTGAAAGGCGCGGATCGAACGCTTTCCGACAGCACAGTGCGCAGTATCGTGGTTGAATTGGAAGCGGGAGAAAACGAAAAACAGATCAGCGATGTCCTGGAGCAGAAAGGTTTTCGGCTGGATGCTCGTCATGGACGTCGCACTCCGGGAATGTTCAATTGTATTTTTGTTCGTGAGTGATTAGAGAAATGCTGTCGTTTAAGAATGCACGATTTCTTTATGAGCCTTATCCCATCGGGGTGGCGGCTGGTATTTTCGACGACGACTTTTACAACGAGCTTATAGATTCGTTTCCGCCGGTCGAGCTTTTCAGCTTCATGCCTTTTCACGGCAATAAGTATTCGCTTTCTGAATTAAACAATCCTGACGCATATCACGAGTATGTGCGCACCACGCCGTGCTGGTCCAACTTTCATCGCTGGCTCAAGCGACCGGAATTTCCCGGTGAAGTGCTGGAAATGCTGCGGCAACACAAGATTGACTTAGAGGTGCCGGCCGCTCGTGCGAATGGCGGCGGTGGAGGCTCACGACTGCGAAGACTGTTAGCGGGCAACGCTGCTCCCTCGGCTCCAGTGCTGAGCGCGAGGTTCGAGTTTTCCATGCTCCCGGCGAACGGCGGTTTTATAAGAGCTCACACTGACAGTCCGCAGAAAATCGTCACCCTGGTGATCTCGATGGCGAGAAAGGGCGAATGGGAACCGGCCTTCGGCGGCGGCACAGAGGTACTCAGGCCAAAAGACATAACGAATAATTTCAACTTCAAAAATACGTATCTCGAGTTTGATGAGGTCGAGACGCTCACGACGTTCGATTATGTGCCCAACAACTGCGTTATTTTCATCAAGACCTTCAACTCTTTACACGCAGTGCGTCCGATGACGGCACCGAACGGCGGATTGATGCGAAAAACTTTGACCGTCAACATCGAAAAGGTGCTGTAAGCAGTGGCAGCAACATTCGCAAGCCATCCCAGACTTTTGATCTCGTCGCGTTTCTCCCTCCAATCAACACCTGATCTGTCAACGCTTGGACCATCTCAGCTGCCGTTCATTTCCGAAGTGAAATCAAAGCTGCAGGATGGACAGTACCGGTTCGAGAAGTCTGTTTGTCCGTGTGGTGACGAAGAAGCAACGATCATTTCAGAGGTCGATCGGTACGGGCTGCCTTTGACGTCGGTTGTGTGTGCAACGTGCGGCACGATTCGTACTGATCCATACCTCGACGATTCCAGTCTCGCTGATTTTTATACGAGATATTTTCAACAGATGTATGGCAGAGTGCCGGATGTCGAGAGTTACTTTCAGAAACAGGCGAAGTACGGGCAGAGACTTTTAGCGACAGTGCAATCCTCGCTGAAGCCTGGAAGCTGCGTCTATGAAGTGGGTTGTGGGGCCGGCGGCGCATTGGATGTGTTCAGGCGTAATGGTTATCTGATCGCCGGTTGTGATTACAGTGCTGAGCTGATCGAGGCGGGAAAGGAGCGTGGTGTCAGCAATATCTATCACGGGGCACTAAAAGATATTCCCGACGGTGTGAAAGCCGATTTGATTTATCTGAACCATGTGTTTGAGCACATGAACCGGCCGCTCGACTTCCTCGAAGATTGCAGAAGCCGGCTCGCAAACGCGGGACGCGTCGTGATTACAGTTCCGGATGTGAGCCGGATCGACAGCTTCAGTTGTCCTGCGGGTGATTTGCTTCAGTTCCTGCACATTGCTCACAAGTTCAATTTCACCTTCGAAGGCATACGGAGATTGAGCGCGCGCGCCGGATATCGCGCGCGAAGAATGACTCCCGATCCGAACATTCAAACCGCGCATTCGATCATGCCTGAACTTTGGATTGAGTTGACTGTCGAATCCGCAACAGTCCGCGCGGAATCTGGAGAACGCAAGCGGGGCGATAAAATGCTTCAGTATTTGAAGAGAACTGAGAAGATGTACGCACTCGGCCTGTGTCGCGCACAACTCGCACAGCGAATCAACAGCAGTAAGAACTCGATTGGGAACAATTTGGCACGGCTTCGCAGAGCAACGCCGGCAAAGGTAGTCCGAAAAATAAAGAGCATGTAATATGTGATGAACGACCACGTCTCTCAATTCTCTGAATTGCTGGCCCACGAGGCAGGGGCAATCGAGTGCGCTGCGCAGCGACTCCAACCCGCGCAACTCGAACGCGCCCTCAATCTCCTTGCCGGTTGTGAAAGCAAAGTGATT
>DASUYO010000356.1:0-4503 GCA_036377375.1 Pyrinomonadaceae bacterium | reverse complement strand
TTCAGCTCTGACGACTGCGCCGCTGCTTTGCGAGCCGCGGGACTGAAGTTTCACACGTTGCCTGATAAAGAGATGCTGCCGCGGGTTGCGGCCTTGATAGCCGATGGTGCGATTGTCGGTTGGTTTCAGGGACGGATGGAGTTTGGCCCGCGGGCGCTCGGTAATCGCAGTTTCCTGGCTGATCCGCGCCGCTCGGATATGCGTGAGTTGCTGAACCAGAAAGTGAAGCTCCGTGAATGGTTTCGACCGCTGGCGCCATCGATGTTGGAAGAAGCCGCAGAAGGATTGTTTGGGCATCCTCATTACGATCCTTTCATGATCACCGTGCTGGACGTCGTCGAAGAGAAGCGCGCGAACATACCTGCGGTGGTTCATGTTGATGGTACTGCACGGCCGCAAACTGTCAGTCGTCACATCAATCCGCGTTACTGGCAGCTGATTCGTGAGTTCGAAAGGTTAACGGGTGTGCCGCTCCTGCTCAATACTTCGTTCAACATACAGGAGCCGATCGTTCTCTCGCCACAAGATGCGATCAAGACTTTTAGTCGCGCAAGCTTCGACGTGCTGGTACTGGAAGATCATCTCGTGCTCAGAAGTTCAGCCGCAGATTAACGCAGACGAACGCAGATCTGCGTTCATCTGCGTTAATCTGCGGCTGAACCTCTTCGATACAATATGAAAGTTCTCTTACTAATCTGGTATCTAATCATCTGCGGTGTAATTGTCTTCGCAGTGCCGCAGATCGTTGCCGGCTTCCCGGATTACGGAAATTTTTCGACATTCGACGCCGCGCAGGCCGTGCTGGTTTGCATGGTAATCGCAAGTGTGATCGGCTATTTCATCTATCAAGACAAAGAGCACGGCTCGTTTCTGCTGCAACTCTTCGGCTGGGGGTTGCTGACAAGAATCCTCGTTGCCACGTTCATTTTCATATACAACTCACAGGAATTCTTCGGCGGCGACGCGCTTACCTACGACTTTTACGGCTTCGCTCAGATGAAGGCGTGGTTTGGCGACTCTTACTTCAAAGCCATCAGCGACCGGTTCATGGAAGGACAGGCGTCTGCGTGGGGAATGATCAACATGATTGCGGTCGTGTACTCGTTAATCGGACGGAACACGCTGGCAATCCAGTTTGTCAATTCGATTATCGGCGCGGCAACGGCTGTGCTCGTCTTCAAGTGCGCGCAGCACGTTTATAAAAACGTTCGTGTAGCACGAATCGCTGCGATCTGCGTCGCGTTTTTCCCATCCCTGGTTCTCTGGTCCGCTCAGGGCTTGAAGGATGCGCCGATAGTTTTCTTTCTCGTGCTGGCGATTCTTGCGAGTCTTCGACTAAATGAGAAGCTGTCACTCAAACATGCGCTGATTCTCGTCATCGCGCTGTTTTCAATTCTGAGTCTCCGGTTTTACGTGTTCTACATGATTGCTGCAGCAATCGGTGGCGGATTTATAATCGGCTTGCAGAAGATCACGCCGACAAACTTCATACGCCAGTTTATCGTCATCGTTCTGGTAGGTGTCTCTCTCACATACCTCGGCGTGACCCGCTATGCGAATGCGCAGTTCACTCGGTTTGGATCGTTGGAAACATTGCAAAGGAGCCGGCTCGACCTCTCGCGCGCTGGATCGGGCTTCGGCCAGGAAGTGGACGTGTCTACGACAGAAGGCGCGATCTCGACGATACCGATAGGGCTGGTCTACCTGTTGTTCGCGCCGTTTCCATGGCAGCTCGCTTCATTGCGACAGAGCATCACGCTTCCGGAGATGATCATCTGGTGGTTGGCATTTCCGTTACTTGTGCTCGGCATCTGGTATTCGATCAGGTACCGGTTGCGGCAAATCTCGCCGATCCTGATCTTCACCACGATGCTTTCAATCGCATACTCGGTATTTCAGGGGAACGTAGGCACGGCTTATCGCCAACGCGCACAGTTGCTGGTCTTCTATTTTATATTTGTGGCGGTCGGGTTCGTGTTGCTGAAGGAGAAGAAAGAAAATCGCGACAAGGACCAGCGCAAGAAGTAGGCCGGGAGATTTCGCAGATAACCGCAGATCTGATCTGCGTTTATCTGCGTAAATCTGCGGCCTACTTCTTAATCCAGCCGCGGTGGCGCAGGTAGGCCAAGATGGTGTGCGCGTTCTCTTCGGCTGTGTTGGCGATTGTATCGATCGTGATCTCGGGATTCAGTGGTGGCTCGTAGGGATCGTCGAGGCCGGTGAAGTTGTCGATCTCACCGCGCCGTGCTTTGAGATACATTCCCTTTGTGTCGCGTCGCTCGCATTCCTCGAGCGGCGTATCGACAAAAACTTCGACGAACTTTTCAGCGCCGATCATACTGCGCACGTCGTTTCGCGTGGCGCGATACGGGCTCACAGCCGCGCATACAACCGCGCCGTGATGCCTGACTATCTCGCCGGCGACAAAACCGATGCGCCGTATGTTGAGATCCCGATCGTGCTTACTGAACCCGAGTCCCTGCGACAGATGAGTACGCACAATATCTCCATCCAGAAGAGTCACCTGCCTGCCGTGCTCTTGCAATAGTGCCGTCAGGATCTCCGCAGTCGTCGACTTGCCCGACGCGCTTAGCCCGGTAAACCAAACACAGAATCCTTGTTTGTGACGCGGCGGGTAAGTCTGAGAAATCAGCTCCGCCACTTCCGGGCGGGTGAACCAGGAGGGCAGGCTCGTGTCGCCGTTTTGATACCACTCGCGGACTTGAGTCCCCGAGACTGGTCGCGCTGTCACTTGTCCGCTTAACACGCGCGAGTCCTCGTAGCGATCCTCCTGCGGCAAGTAGACGAACTCGCCGAACGGCAACATCTTCACGCCCAGCTCAGTCTCGAATTGTTGGACCATCTCCTGTGCAGCGTATGGCGGATAGAAAGGATCTCCTTTGGAGTCGTTGCCTGGACTGGCATGATCGCGACCCACGATCATGTGATTGGCGCCGTAGTTACGCCTGATCAATGCGTGCCACAGAGCTTCCCTGGGTCCGGCAAGACGCATTGCGAGTGGGAGCAGTGAAAGGAGAATGCGATTGGGATCGTAGTAGTTTTCGGCCAGCACTTTGTAAGTTCGCACTCTCGTAAAGTGATCGAGATCTCCAGGCTTCGTCATTCCCACTACCGGATGCAACAGAAGTATTCCGTTCACTTGTTCGATCGCTCGCTTGGTCATCTCTTCGTGCGCACGATGCAAAGGATTTCGCGTTTGAAAGGCAACGACGTTCTCGAATCCGCTTGCTTCGAGCCGGCTGCGGGTTTGTGCGGGCGTGAGACGAAGCTCGCGAAAGTCGAAATGAGCGGGCAATCGCAAAACTCTTAATTGCCCCGAGATGTTTCTCGTGCCCCAACGATGCATTTCTGCGACCAGTGGATGGCGCGCATCCGTAGTCCCAAACACTTCGCGTGATATCTCTCGCAGGTCCCATTCGTAAATCTCCTCCACGATCATGGTCGCCACGATCTCGTTCCGCGCGTCTACCAATGCGACTTCGCGGTCGAGCTTGATGGTTTCATCAGGCGAAACCGGCAAGGTGATTGGTATCGGAAACAGATGACCGTTCGCCAGCCGCATCTCATGCACGACGCGGTGGTAGTCTTTCGATCCCATGAAGCGGTCAAGAGGACTGAACGCGCCGGTCGCAAGCAATTCGAGATCGCAGAGCGCGCGTTCAGATAGACGCACGATCGGCAGGGTTTTGGCTCGCTCGAGCTCGTCAGGTACGTTTGTTGTCTGCATATGCTTTTGACAAGATCCTGGGCTAATATACGTCACTTGTAAGTGAAATGTGTGGAATCGTAGGAATCGTTCGAAACGACGGCAAGCCGGTTGACGAGCAACTGCTGGCGCGCATGAATGACGCCATTCGTCATCGCGGGCCAGACGAGGACGGCTACTACATCAACGGCTCGACCGGCCTGGCCATGCGCCGTCTTGCCATCATCGATCTCAAGAGCGGCCAGCAACCCATTCACAACCAGAACCGCAGCTCGTGGATCGTCTTCAATGGCGAGATCTACAACTATCTGGAGCTGCGCGAGAAGCTGGAAAAACTCGGTCACACCTTTTATACAAACAGTGACACCGAAGCCATCGTCCACGCCTACGATCAGTTCGGAGCTGATTGCCCCAAACACTTGCGCGGAATGTTTGCCTTCGCAATTTGGAACGAGCGATCTCAGGAGCTGTTTCTGGCGCGCGATCGCGTGGGCAAGAAGCCTCTGCTTTATGCCGAAGTAAATGGGCAGCTAATCTTCGCTTCCGAATTCAGTGCGCTGCTACTCCATCCTGACATTAGTCGAGACATTCAACCTGAAGCGCTCGATTACTATCTCTCGTTCATGTGCATTCCAGCGCCGCTCACGGCCTACAGAGCTATTCGCAAGCTCGAGCCGGGGCACTGGCTGCGCTGGCGAAACGGTAACGTCGAGCACCAGCGTTACTGGCAACCCGACTTCACAAAGAAGCTCGACATCAGCGAGGAAGAAGCGGGT
>DASUYO010000355.1:0-2277 GCA_036377375.1 Pyrinomonadaceae bacterium | reverse complement strand
GCTGTGCGGAGTTGTCGGCTTGAAACCTACCTATGGTCGCAACTCGCGTTATGGCCTCGTCGCCTTCGCCTCATCGTTGGACCAGATTGGTGTTTTTGCGCGCGAAGTCGAAGACGTGGCGCGCGTGCTGGGAGTGATCGCCGGACGCGATCCAATGGATTCAACGACCGCGGACGTTCCGGTTCCCGATTACACGGCTGCGCTGACTGGCGATCTCAAGGGCGCACGCCTCGGTTTCCCTCGCGCACTATTCGGCCAAGGTCTCGATGATGAAGTTAAGCAGTCGGTTGAAAACGTCGTTGACGTTTATCGGGAACTGGGTGTGGAGATCGTAGATGTCGAGCTGCCAAACGCGAATTATGCGATTGCTGTCTACTACATCATCGCCACAGCCGAAGCTTCTTCGAACCTGGCGCGCTTTGACGGCGTCCGTTACGGATTCCGCGCGGAAGATGCGCCGGAGCTGCGGCAGATGTATCGGAAGACGCGCGAGGAAGGCTTTGGACCGGAAGTTAAGCGCCGCATCATGCTCGGCACGTACGTGCTGTCTGCCGGTTATTACGACGCGTACTATCGCAAAGCACAGCAAGTGCGAACGCTCATTAAAAACGATTTTCTCAAAGCGTTCGAGCGCTGCGACGCGATCATTACGCCGACTTCACCGACACCTGCTTTTGCTATTGGAGAGAAAGTGGATGATCCGCTGGCGATGTACTTGAACGACATCTACACCGTCACAGCAAACCTCGCCGGTGTTCCCGGAATCAGTGTGCCGTGCGGGCTTTCATCCGAGCGTTTGCCGATTGGATTTCAGTTGCTTGGACCATACTGGTCTGAGGCGACGCTGTTCAAATTGAGCCACGGTTATGAGCAGGCGCGACCCTTCTTAGAACGCCCGCCAATCAGCGCTTCTTAGACACAGATTTACGCAGATTTACGTTCGGATTTATCTGGAATGAGATCGCCCGTGAAGAGCTCGATCACGCCTTTGGCTGTGCCCACGACCGGTGTCACGTCCAGGCCCACGTGAACAGCGCCCGGTAGCAACCCTTTCTTCCTAATCTCATAGCCTGCCAGTCCAAAGGCAAAGACTGACCCGACGATAGGAATGGGTTTGATGAGACGCTTCGCTACGCCCCAGCCACCGGCCCTGATAATTCTGCGTTTGAGAGTGGACATCATCGTGCCTCTAAACGTGATAGCATGCCTTGGATGCGACTCAAGCTCTTTTCGATGGTCTTTATTTTTAGTGTCATTGCTCTGCTCTTTTCATGCCGGTCCAGCAGCAACAACAAGAACCGTCTTCTGATCTATACGCCGCACGGACAGGATCTACTCAAGGATTTCGTCGCACGCTATAAACAACAGTATCCCGCAGCCGACGTGCAGTTTCTCGACATGGGCTCGCGCGAGGTTCTTGAACGAGTGCGCGTCGAACGCAATCGCCCGCAGGCGGATCTTTGGTGGGGCGCTTCGCACACCACTTTCCAAACAGCCGCGGACGAAAACCTGCTGCTGGAGTTTCGTCCGAGCTGGGCCGACAAGATTCCCGCTTCATCACGTGATGCAAACGATCGCTGGTACGGCACTTATGAAACTCCACAGGTGATCGCATACAACAGCGAAGCAGTTACCGCCGCAGAAGCACCGCACGACTGGGACGACGTGCTCGATCCGAAATGGCACGACAAAGTCCTGATTCGCAATCCAAACCCTTCAGACACGATGCGCGCGATCTTCGGCGCGATGATCTGGCGGTTTTACAAAGACACCGGCTCTCCCGATAAAGGCTACGAGTGGCTGCGCAAACTCGACGCAAACGTACACGAATACACCGCTGACGGAACGCTGCTAATGCAGAAGCTCGCGCGACGCGAAGGATTGATCACGCTTTGGGACATGCCGGACGTTCGTCTTTACAAAGAGCAGAAAAACTTTCCGGTTGGCTATTCTATTCCATCGAGCGGTACGCCGGTGATGATCGATGGCATCGCGATCATTCGTGGTGGGCCAAACACGGAAGAAGCGAAGCGGTTTTATGAGTTTGTTACCACGCCTGAGAGTCTGAATTACGCAGCGCACAAGTATTATCGAATCCCGATGCGCACCGATCTGGATCGTTCGCAACTGCCTGGCTGGATGAACGAGCCGTTCACACGCATGCCGCTGGATTGGGACCTCTTGAGCAAAAATGGGAACGACTGGTTAAGATACTGGGAAACTGAAATTCGAAAGCATTAGTAGGACAGGATTTAGTTCAGAGTTCAAGCTTTAGCT
>DASUYO010000354.1:0-7543 GCA_036377375.1 Pyrinomonadaceae bacterium | reverse complement strand
CCTGTGCGTGTGGCAAAGTGTGTCTGAAGATTTCGTAGTTCGAGCAGGTGGGCCATGGCTTAGAAATAGAAGTTGTACTCCAGTTGCATCCACATCGACACCGGCTTTCCGTCTTTCATGGCTGGAGTGAACTTGATCTTTCTAGCCGCGGCAACAGCTTCCTCCGTCAATCCGTACGGGAGACCCGAAACCACACGAATGTTTTCCACGTGGCCAGTCTTTGTAAAAATCGCTTTGAGAATTACAGTTCCGCTAATCTGGTGTCTTAGCGCATCCTCTGTGTAAGAGGGTTGGGGCTTCGTCTGAATCCGAACTTTTACATCAACTTCTACATATATCGTTTCTGCCGTATACGACTGTACCTGAGTCGCAGGCGGCTCAGAGACTTCAATCCCCTCCGGGTTCTTGCCCAGCTTAATTGAGGAAAAGAACTCCTTCACTGCGGCAGCTCTTGCACTTGGCGCACTGGCAACAAAGCGGTACAAGTGCTGCTCAGTAGCGAGAAATTGCACCATCCCGGAGGAGATGTCGTTCGAAGCTAAATACTCTATTCCGGCAAAACCATCGATGCTCAGCCGTCGTTTGGTCGCCGGATCGTAATCACTGGAAAGTCCTACTTCGTCGATAAACTGCTCCAACGACTGCCTGGGTTCAACGTTCTCGAAAGCTTCAATGCTGTAGTAAACACCGTCGAAGTATAATTTGAGCTGTCGTTCCAGGAGACTTTTGCCATCAACTTTCCGAAGCACGTTACCCCTCGTCATCCAAGGTAGCGCGGGGAGTGTCACCGAAAACTCTTCACGTTTGACTGTGTATCTACGCCACTGCGGACCCGGTCCGACACCGTTTTCCTGTGAGCGGCTCAGCCCGGCACTCGCGATCACAACAAGAAGAGGCAGCACTAAAGAGCGCTTCATTGGTATAGTCCCGGTTTATCCATCAAGCGTTTTCGCACTCGCGATCTTCAGCCGGATATCAATAGAGATTGAAGTTGTATTCGAGCTGCATCCACATCGAGACGTACTTTCCGTCCTTCATCGCAGGAATGAATTTTATCTTTCGCGCGGCATCGATGGCTTTCTCTGTTAATCCATCGGGCAGGCCGGAGATGGTTCGAATATTAGTTACACTTCCATTTGAGGAAAAAATCACTTTTAGAACTACAGTTCCAGTGATTTGGTTTTGTCTGGCTGACTCTGTGTAAGAAGGTTCAGGTTTCATAGCCAGCCTGGGCCTACGATCTACTTCCTTTCCGAGGAAAAGTTTCCTGGTCGCATCGTCATCGGCAGACTTAACTTCAGCAGCAGGCTCGTAAGGAACCCCTGGGCCATCCGTAACCGCGATGCTGTCCTTTTTTCTGTGTAGTGAAAGAGAGGAAAAGAACTTTGTCGTTTTTGGATCGTCTGGCGGCGCACCGAAGGTCTGAAAAATATAGAGGCGGTCTTCCGTGGCAAAGAATTGCGACACCCCTTCCAAACCCGAGATAGCTTTCCCGCGAAAGCGATCGAGTGTCACTTCAGTAGGCGTAAATTTGGAAACTGATCGTTCTTCAAGAAAGGACTCCAGCGACTGCCGAGGCTCAGGGTTCTCATACACATAAATCACGTAAGCGACACCGTCGGCATAGGACCCCAAACTATATATCCGGCGGCTCTTTCGTAGTCGCTCCAGGAATTCGTAACTGATGTGCAGCGCCGGAAGAGTTGGTGCCGCAAAGGAAAAGTCTTCATCGCTGATTGTGTACGTCTGCCATGGCGCCCGCTCAGGTCGACTAAGTGTTTGCGCCTGCACGCCAGCGATGATCGGCAGTAACGTGACTGCGAGTAGTGAGAGTAGTCTGGTCTTCATAGGTGGGCCATACTTCTAGAGATTGAAGTTGTACTCCAGTTGCATCCACATCGAAACAGGCATTCCGTCTTTCATGGCTGGAGTGAACCTGATCATTCTGGCCGCGGCAATAGCTCGCTCCGTCAATCCATAAGGCAGACCCGAAATCACACTAATATTTTCCACCTGGCCGGTCTTTCCGAAAACCGCTTTGAGAATTACAGTTCCGGTAACCCGGTGGTTTCGCGCCTCCACTGTGTAAGAGGGTTCGGGCTTTGCCAAAATCCGAATTTTCACATCAACTTCTTTGCCGGTGAATATGTCTTCACCCGCGATGATAGATGGCGGTAAAGGGATTCCAGGCCCATCAGTCACCGCAATCCCGTCTGCCTTCTTGCCCAATGAAATGGTTGCAAAGAACTGCTTCACGCCATCATTTTGGGCTTCCGAGGCGCTTGCGGCAAATCGATAAAGGCGCTTCGTCGTAGTCCAAAACTGCACCACACCGGAAGAGGTTTTGTCTTTAAATGAATATTCCTTGCCCGAGAAACCGTCGATATTGAGATTCCATTCGTTTGTAAGCTCATATCCGGAGTTTGTCTGCTGTGTGGCGATAAACTCCTCCAGCGATTGCCGCCCGGCATTCTCAAAAATATCAATCGTATAGAGCACGCCGTCCTGGTCAGATGTTTGGAGCCGGCGGTGCAGCCGGTTTTTGCGAATTCCAGGATCAAAAACTTTGCTGGTAGTCATCGCCGGAACGGTTGGTAAAGCGACGGCGAACTCTTCACCTTTAACTGTGTATTTGACCCACGTCAGCGGACTAGATCGCTTCCTTTGCGGAGACCTCGGACCACCTTCGGGTGTTTGGCTCAGAGCGCCGGTCCCGATGAGGAATGAGGTGCAAAGCGCGAAGAGAATTCGTTTCATGTCACAGTCCTAGTTTATCCATTCTCGCATTTTCGTACTCGCCATCTTCAGCGGGATAGCGCAAAGACTTCGCTATCGTTCCCTTCTCTTTCGCCAGAGACCACACGATACTTTCGCCTGCCGGAAGGATGTTGGGCTTCGCTGAAAACACCGGATCCCTGAAAGCTTCTTCAGCGTCGATCGGCTGCCAGCCCTTCGACTTTAACATCGCGATCAAATCGTTGAGAAAGAGACCGTTCAAAAGATTGAAGTGTACCAGCACTGTGTGCTTTACCGGACGGCCCAGCACGCGGTGCGCGAGCGTGTCGTAATACTCGGCGCGTGCCCACATGTGTTCCATATAAAAGTCGCGATAAGGTTTCACATCAGCCGACGGATCTTTCTTCAAACGAGCGGTCAGTCGCTGATCGATGGCCCAATCGGAATTGTCCACCGTCACGTGTCCGACTCGGTAACCGTGCTGCGCGAGAAATGCGCGCATCGCGTCGCGCTTTGCGGCGGTGTCGCCTTCTTTTAATGCCGGGAAGCGGAAACACTTTCGAAACGTGGAAAAGTTTTTCAACAGCGCTTCGGCGCGAAGGATGTCCTGCTCATAGTCTGCGACGATCGTGCTTGAAGAATTGTAGTTTCGATGCGAGTAAGTGTGATTGCCGATCATGTGCCCGGCTTTGTCCCACGCGGAGAGGAGTTGTTTTCCTTCATCGGCTTCAATGTTACGGCCGACGACGAAGAGCGCGGCTTTGATCGAGTGTGAGTGAAGCGTATCGAGAATTGATTGATTGCGTTCCGCGGCTGAGAGCTTCACCGGGTTCTGCCAGTTGAAGTCGTCCATCGTGATGGAGAACTGCGGTGCGGGTTTGCGGGCGATGGCCGGCACGCTGCCGAGACCAATCGCCGCAACGCTCAGGCCAAGGCATTTAGAAAATTCTCTTCTGTTCATTTTTTATATGCCGTATAGGTCCCATAAGTCCTATAGGACGTATTTAGATCGTTGACATCTCGCGGTATTCGCCCCAAACGCGCCGCAACGTGTTGCTGATCTCGCCGACAGTCGCGTACGCTTCGACGCATTCGAGGATCCGAGGCAGAAGATTCTCTGTGGACTTCGCCGCCTGCTCAAGTTTTTCCAGCGCTGCGGTCGTACTCGCAGCATCGCGTCGCTCGCGCAGTGCCCGGATGCGTTCAACCTGCGCCTGCTCGAGGGCGGGATCGATTCGCAGCACATTCACCGGCGGTTCCTCTTCCAACTGAAAACGATTCACTCCAACAACAACCTGTTCCTGTGTCTCGATCGCTTTCTGGTAACGATACGCCGCGTCCTGAATCTCGCGCTGCACGTATCCCTTTTCAATTGCACGCAGCATCCCGCCCATCGCTTCAATTTTTTTCAGGTACTCGAACGCCAGCTCTTCCACTTCATCAGTCAGGTGCTCGATCGCGTAAGAACCTGCGAGCGGATCCGCTGTATCGGCAACTCCCGATTCGTAAGCAATCACCTGCTGAGTTCGCAAAGCAACCCGCGCCGCAGATTCAGTGGGCAATGCCAATGCTTCGTCCATTGAGTTGGTGTGCAACGATTGCGTTCCGCCCAGCACAGCAGCGAGCGCCTGGATCGTTGTGCGCACAACATTAACTTCCGGCTGTTGCGCCGTTAGTGACGAGCCTGCCGTCTGCGTGTGAAAACGCAACATCATCGAACGTGGATCTCGTGCTTTGAAACGATCGCGCATGATGCGTGCCCACATGCGTCGCGCCGCACGAAACTTCGCGATCTCCTCGAGCAGATTGTTGTGTGCGTTGAAGAAAAACGAGATACGTGGCGCGAACTCATCGACTTCAAGACCGGCAGCGAGCGCCGCTTCCACGTAAGTGATTCCGTCAGCGAGCGTGAATGCCACTTCCTGCACGGCCGTCGAGCCCGCCTCGCGAATGTGATAACCGCTGATCGAGATCGTGTTCCAGTTCGGAACTTCGCGCGCGCAGTAAGCGAAGATGTCCGTCACCAGACGCAACGATGGCGCAGGCGGATAAATGTAAGTGCCACGAGCGATGTACTCTTTGAGGATGTCGTTTTGCAGCGTGCCGCGAACCTTGTTGAGTGGAACACCTTGCTTGCGCGCGACGGCGAGATACAACGAAAGCAGTATCGCAGCGGTCGCGTTGATGGTCATGGAGGTAGAGACTTCGTCGAGCGGAATGCCTGCAAAGAGACGCTCCATGTCTTCGAGCGAGTCGATGGCGACGCCAACCTTTCCGACTTCGCCGAGCGCCAGTGGATCGTCCGAGTCGAGACCGATTTGTGTTGGCAAATCGAAGGCTACGGAAAGTCCGGTCGTCCCTTGCGCCAGGAGATATTTGTAGCGGGCGTTTGATTCTTCAGCCGTAGCGTAGCCGGCGTACTGCCGCATGGTCCAAAGCCGACCGCGGTACATGTCTTTGTAAATGCCGCGCGTGTAAGGAAACTGGCCCGGCGCGCCAAGGTCTTTTTCGTAATCGATCTCGCGCGTATTGAAAGGATTGAAGTCGACCGGAAGCTCGGTTTTGGTTTCCATTGTCATCGAATAGGATGCCACAAAGAAGCACAAAAAGCACCGAGGTTGAACTAAAACTGTCTTATGCGTTTTGTGCCCTTTCGTGGCAGAGTATCGTCAATGAATATCGTGCGGGTTAACAAGCGTGGCGCTGATCGAGTCAGGCAGGGGCATCTCTGGATCTATCGCAGTGATGTGATCGAGGTTGCGGCTGAAGGTGGCTCGATGGTGACCGTGCGAGATGAGCGTGGGAATTTCGTTGGCCAGGCACTCTTCAGCGATGCTTCACAAATCGCACTGCGGTTTCTCACTCAAAGCAACGAAGAGATCGATCGCGATTGGTGGCATCGCAGGATCAAGGAGGCAGTTAGCAGGAGACCCGTCTCTCTTGATACCAATGCTTATCGCTTGATCTATTCCGAAGGAGATCTGCTGCCGTCATTGATCGTAGATCGTTACGACGACGTGCTCGTGCTGCAAACGCTGTCGCAGGGCACTGACGAAATCAAATCGCTGCTGATCGAAATACTGATCGAAGAATTTAGTCCCAGAGCAGTGATCGAACGCAATGATGCACGCGTGCGGGAGCTCGAAGGTCTGCCCTTGATTGCGGCGACTGTTTACGGTGACGCACCTGCGGAGTTCGAAATCTTACAGCACGGCCTGCGTTTCGTGGTCGAGCCTTTGGGTGGACAGAAAACCGGATCATTTCTGGACCAGCGCGAGAATCGTCTTGCCGCTCGCGCCGCAGCCGCAACGACACAAAGACGGCGCGCGCTCGATTGTTTCACATTCAATGGCGCTTTTGCGCTGCATCTGGCTTCAATCTGTGAAGAAGTGATCGGCATCGATATCTCAGGCGAGGCAGTCGCGGCAGCGCAACGAAATGCAGCACTGAATGCGCTAACGAACGTCGAGTTTCGCGAAGCAAACGTCTTCGATGCATTGCGTGAGATGGAAGCCACCGGCGAGCGTTTCGATGTGATCGTGCTCGACCCGCCGGCGTTCGCGAAAAACAGGGCGAGCCTGAAGCCGGCGATTCGCGGTTATAAAGAGATCAACTTGCGCGCGTTGAAGCTGTTGAGCTCGGGAGGCGTGCTGGTCACGTGCACGTGTTCGTATCACGTTTCGGAAGAGCTGTTTCTGGAGATCGTGAATCAGGCTGCGATTGATGCACACCGGCGTGTGCAGGTGATCGAGAAAAGAATGCAGGCAAGCGATCATCCGGTGCTGCTCGGCATGCCGGAGACTTATTACTTGAAGTGCATGATCGCAAAGATTATTTAGCCACGGATTACACAGATTTACACTGATTGATCTGTGTCATCCGTGTAATCCGTGGCTAAAACTACGGTTGAAGACCCGGATCATTTTCGACGACGATCTTCGTCTGATACTCCTTACCACCGATGGACAGCTTCAGGTTGTACGTACCGGCTTCGAGCGGCAGTCCCTGATTAAAAGCAGCCGCGAAACCGCCACCTCCTCCACCACCACCACCGCCGCCGCCGCCGCCACCAAAGCCACCGAAACCAGTGGTCGGACGCGGAGGTGGATCGCTACGCAAATTCCACTGAACTCTATTAAGCCCAGGTTCATTCGTGCCAGTAAGATTACGCACTGCCTTGCCCGCGTAATCGTAGATCGTCAGTTTCACATCGCCTGACGCAGGCGACTTGAGGTAGTAGCTAATCGCCGTCCCAGCCGCCGGATTCGTGCCACGGAAAAGCTTTGCGCCACCGTAGTAACGACCAAGCCGCGGATCGTTTTGCCAGATCGTGCCCGGCCTCACGTCAAACAAGTGCACATCCGAGTCAAACACCTTTTGCGACAACTGTTGTAACGGACTGATGTCGTCGACGATGTAGATTCCTCGGCCATGCGTGCCCACGACCAGATCGTTGTCACGCGGATGGACCAGGATATCGTCGACGCGTATCGTCGGCATACCTGACATCATCGGTTTCCATTCAGCGCCGCCATTGATTGAGACGTAAAGCCCGTACTCAGTGCCGACGAAGAGCAGGTCTTTATTCTTCGCGTCCTCGCGAATCACGTTAACTGTTCCAAACTTCGGCAGGTTGTTGACGATCGACTTCCACGTGGCGCCGTAATCCGTTGTCACGAACAGGTACGGCTTGAGATCGTCCAGACGATGCCCATCGACAGCGAGATAACAAGTGCCCGCGTCGAAGTGCGACGGCTCGACGCGCGAGATGTGATACGTCTCACCGATACCCGGAACGTTCTTGGCA
>DASUYO010000353.1:0-3448 GCA_036377375.1 Pyrinomonadaceae bacterium | reverse complement strand
GACACAAAAGACGACGCGACAGGTTTGCCGATCTATTCGCTTTACGGCGAGACGCGCCGGCCAAAACCCGAGCAGCTCGAGGACCTCGACGCGCTCGTATATGATATCCAGGACATCGGCGCGCGTTTCTATACATACATTTCGACGCTCGGTTATCTGCTCGAGGAGGCAGCAAAGGTGAAGCTGCCGGTGTTTGTTCTGGACCGGCCAAATCCGATCGGTGGCGTTGACGTTGAAGGGCCGATTGCCGATAGCGATAAGCTTTCGTTCACGTCGTATCACACGATACCAACGCGACATGGTCTCACGATTGGAGAGTTGGCCCAGCTCTTCAATAAGCAGCGCAACATCGGCGCGGACGTGCGCGTCATCAAGATGGAAGGCTGGCGGCGCTCGATGTGGTTTGACGAAACAAACCTCGCCTGGATTAATCCGTCACCTAACATGCGCAGCCTGATGGAAGCGACGCTTTATCCGGGTGTTGGTTTACTCGAGACGACTAATGTTTCAGTTGGCCGAGGAACTGACACGCCGTTTGAAATCGTCGGTGCGCCCTGGATACAACCTGACAACTTTGCGGAGTATTTGAATCTGCGTGGCATTCCGGGTGTGCGATTTGTGCCGCTGCGGTTTACGCCGCGCGCTTCGGTGTTCAAGGATCAGGAGTGCGGTGGTGTGAATATCATCGTTACCGATCGCGCTGCATTTCATCCATTGCTCGCAGGGATTGAAATGGCGCTTGCGCTGCGGAAGTTGTACCCGAACGAGTGGCAAGTGGATAAATATCTGCGACTACTCGTGAATGCTGACACGCTCGAGCGAGTGAAGCGCGGCGAAAGCGCGAGAGAGATTGTTGCTTCGTGGAATGACGGGTTGGAGGAATTTCGGAAGGCTCGCGCTGCGGCATTGTTATATCAGTAAGCCACACAGATTACGCAGATTCCGTTATAAACATCTGCGTAATCTGGGGATGGCCTTGCTTTAGAACTGCACTTTTAACGCAAACTGGATCACACGTGCTGCCTCACCGGTTTGCACGATCGTCTGAGTTTGCGGCGGCGCAACGGCAGCGCAGCACACCTGCGCAAATACGGGTGATCGGATGCTTGGTGAACCAACGGACGCATCACGCGGATTGTCGAAATTCGCGTGATTGAATGCATTGAACAACTCAGTCCTGAACTGAATTTTTACCCGTTCTGTGATGGGAAAGACTTTGACGAAACCCAGGTCGACGTTCCAGTAACTGGGCGCGGTGAAGATATTACGTCCAGCTCCGTTGGTTCCTGGCACCGGCAAACAGAAGGTCTCATTTAAATTAACGCCGCACGTAAACGGATTGCCGGTTTTAGGATTCAGCGTTACTGGATCAAACAGCACCGGCCCGGCAAAGTTCTGGCCGGGAAGCTCATGAAGGTTGGGCGATACCGGCCGTTGCACTCCGGCACGGGATTCATGACTTCCGTGTGCGGTGAATGAACCACTGCGAACAGCAAATGGCTCACCGCTCATCACGTTGAAGATGGTATTAATGGACCAACCACCAAATACCTGATTGACGAGTCCATTATTCGTATTGAGAAATCTTTGACCACGGCCGAGCGGCACTTCCCAAACAGATGCGCCGGTGAACACATGCGTCCGATCAAAATCCGAACGCGCTCGTTCTTCGCGGAAGTTTCGGATATCAGTCGGTGTCCTCGAGTTCGTATTCGAGAGTCCACCACCGGAAGAAGCTCCGACCGGATCGACCGACTGATTGTCGATCGATTTGCCAAAAGTGTAGGCCGCGCTGAGACCCAGGCCGCTGCTGAAACGTCTTCGTATCGTGAATTGAGCAGCGTGATAATTCGAGTCACCGCTATTGTCGAGATATGTGATCGAAGCAAACTGCTGATTTGGTCTGAGCTTCAGCCCAAGCACCGTATTTTCGATTCGCACAGCAAAGTTGCCGACGCTGTTTCGATTGAGATCGGTTACGGTGTTTGGAGAGTTGATGAAGTTCGTCGCATTTGTGGTCGCTACTGATTGCGTGTCCCCCCTCTGAACAAATGCTGCCGTCAGTTGACTCAACAAAGGTGGCGTAACACCACCAGTGCAGCCGGTGCCGACTGCTGTACAACCGTTAGCACGATTCTGCTGCATGATCAGGAACGATGGCACCAGAGGATCAGCATTTACCTGATTGATGTCATACGCCATGAACAGATGCTCACCGCGGCGGCCGATATAGGCGGCCTGGACCACCAGGCCCCAAGGCAACTCTCTCTGAATTCCAAGGTTCCACTCATGAACTGTTGGCAGCTTCATCCTCGGTGCGAACACCGTGATGTTTGCGGGCGCGGCATTTCTTAGTTGCTGCGGTGGCGTGAAAAAGCTGGACGGCTTAACCGTGGGAGGAGGTAATTGAGTGGGAAATCCGTTTGCTACCGTGTTAGTAATGTTTGGGGAGTTTACGCAATCTTTAGTGATGGTGGTAAAAGGATAGACGGTGGTGCATGTTTGAACCAAACCAGGAATTCTTCCCGCAGCCGCTGTGACCTGGAAAGACGAAATGGTATCGAAAGCAATCCCATAGCCGAGACGTATAACGCTCTTGCTGTTACTGCCAAACAGTGCACGCAACACAGGAGATTTAAAATCAGGGCTGTAAGCCAAGCCAAAGCGTGGTCCAATGGCCCATTTAAAGTCACCCTCATACCAATGATTGGCCTTCACGAAACTGACTGCGCCTGGGGCATTAACCTTAGGAACAGCGGGTAGCGGAGTACCGGCTATCGGTGTCGCGGCGACAAAAACATTGTCGTTTGGCGACGTGTTCGCAGGAGGATTAATCTCCCAACGCGCACCATAATTGAGTGTCAGATTTGGCCGTACCTTCCATTCGTCCTGAAAGTACAGATTGTATTGATCGAGGTTGTGCTTCTCCGCGTACAACGTGACGCTGTCGCCGGTTTTGAACGGCAGGAAAACGTCGTCCTTCAGATTGGAGATGAAGGTTTGTGTGAACCTTGCCGGCAATCCATACAAAGTGTTGATTAGATTGCCGAGAGTCACGGCGTCATCTGAAAGGTTGATCTGCCCTGGCGTGGCGAAGCCATCAGTACTCAGAGGATTCCGATCACCTTGTGAGAACGTTACTGCGGGTGTGACGTTTATGCCGCCGGGTTGACCTCGTTGGTCCACGTGCCGGTAAAAGCGGAAATTGATTCCGGTCCGAAATACATGTGCACCGTGAACGACACTGATGTTGTCGAGGATCTGCGGTGTGGTAACCCAACGCGCCGTGCGAGGAGTGTTGATGTATGGTTCATCGATGCTCGTAAAGTTGAACGGCGGCACGTCCGGCCATACCGGATTTGCTTCACCTTGAGTGAAGAGGAACCCGAAGCGACCGTAACCCGCTGTAAGTTCATTCACGACTCGTGGAGAAAGCACCTTTCTCCAA
>DASUYO010000352.1:0-3424 GCA_036377375.1 Pyrinomonadaceae bacterium | reverse complement strand
GCTTTGCGGCACTTCTTAAAGCATCAGCCAGCTTCGAAACGTGCACTTCAATGCTGTAATGCTCTACGGCGTAACTGCGTCCGGCGTCGCCCATCTGGCGCCGGAGCGCTGGGTCAGTCAGGAGTCGCGAAAGGTGCGTGTACCACTCGTCCTCGGTGCGTGCAATGAAGTGTGTTTGGTTGCTCACTGCTATGTCCTGACAAACACCCACCGGACTCACGACAAAAGGAATTCCCACGGCCATGTACTGAATCGCCTTGAAGCACGATTTACCAACTGACCAGTCGTCCTCAACAATCGGATAAACGCCAATGTCCAACGACTGGAAGTCCGGAATCTCTCGCTCGAGCTGCCAGGGCAAGTTGTCAATTTGCACTCCCGGAATCGCGATCTCGTCTTCTCCAGTGCCAACCAGATGCAGACGAAATTGGTGCTCACGTGCGAGACGCTCGAACACTGGAAAGATTGTTTTCACGTAGGGGTAAGTCGAGTGTGTGCCGACCCAACCAATAATCGGTTCATCTTGTCTTTGCTGTTCCGAGGGCCGAAACTGCGTTGTATCGACGACGGTTGGAATAATCACAGCCGGTCGGCCTTTAGCTTCAACATAAGAGGCGATCTCGCGATTTCCACAAATGACGAGCCGCGACCAGCGAATCAGATCGTTCGTCTTGCCAAACCACTTCAGCATGCTGCCCAACCGGCCATATGTCGGGCTCTTGTAGGAAACATAAGTAGCATCATCGAGATCGAGAACCATCGGACAGTGGTCCAGGTTTATGGCGAGCCACTCGACGAGCGGTGGTCCAAACATCATCGCCTCGCGTTGCACAAACAACACGTCTGCTTTCCGCGCGAGCCACAACTCGCGCACACGACGAATCGACGCGAGTGCCAGTCCCGCCGCGGTGCGCGGCCAATGTGATCGTTTGTAGAGTGATCCGTGCAGGCGAGAATCGAGAAACGGATAGACAGAGAGCTCGATGCCCTGCTGGGCCAGAGGCTCAATGAACTGGATCATTCGAAACCGGGTCGCCGCTGCCTCAACTGGATATGTGGCCAGTCCTAACACTCTCATGAGGCATAGCCGATGGGCGCTTCAGGCTTTTGTCCGGTTCCCAGCCACCCAAAATTTGCAATCACTTGTGATTTCTTCAAGCCGGCACTGCTCAACCATGCCTGTACCTGCCTTTTTGTGTAGCGGTTTTCGATCGGCGCGGAGAAGCGGTCCAACTGATCGTTCACACAAACGCGGAAAGGAAGCACTGCATACTGCTTCATCGGCATGTTGGCCGCAAAAGATCGCAGCGCCGGCACACGCTGCATGACCCGATAAGGCCAAACGAAAAAAACAAATGCCGCGACTGCACTCGGATAGGCAAGCGCGTGTACTGCCCAGTGAGGCAATCTCGTCGTTAGGCCGCGCACTGAGTTGACAGCACTCAGAAGAAACGACTTCAGCGAGCGTCGCTCCGGTTGCCAGTAAAGATAGATCTGGATTTCGCCTCCGGGTTTCAGATAACGCAACAGGTTCTGAAATGCGGTTTCGGGATCGGGCAGGTGATGCAAGACGCCGATCGAATAGATAAAATCAAAACTCTCGGGCGGAAATGGTGGATGATGCAGATCGGCCTGAACAACGTGCACGTTCTCTAACGAAGCGGTGTTTGTTCGCGCGACTTCCACCGCGGGACCAAGATCGATGGCCCATACTTCACGCGCGTATTTGCCTGCGTAGTAGGCGAAGCGTCCGTTGCCGCAGCCAGCGTCCAAAACTTTCTTGCCTTTGAAAAACTCCGAATTGTGCGGCTGCATGTAATCGAGAAACTGTTTCTCCCACTGCGCATACATCTCAGGGAAACGCTGCCATTCGTAGCCGAAGCTGCGCGCGGTCCTGGCTTGCTTTGCGTCGAATGCATCGCCGGTGCCGTTGTCGTGAAGCGCTGCGCGGATCGTCGGTAACAACATCCGTGGAATCTTGTTCTCGATCGGGAAGGATAGATTGCACGATGTACACGTCAGTTGCGCTTCGCCATTGCACAGATGTCCTCCGCAAGCAGGGCAGCGTAGGAATGTTATTTCTTTAGCCACAGATTTACAGAACCGAGCGCGGTAGCGCCGGGTCAATCTCATTCAAGAAGCAGATCAGGGAAGTTGACCCGGCGCTACCGCGCTCGGTTCTGTAAGAGCGTTTCGTACAACCGAGCGTAGCGCTCGGCACCAACGCTCTTCAGATCAAACACCTTCTCTGCGATTTCACGCGCTTTGGTTTTTACAGTTGGATCGTTGACCACTTTTCGGATCGCGTTCCACGAGCCTTCAAAGTCGCGTTCATTGAAGTTATCAATTAACACTGCCGCCGGTGATTCATTCGCCAGCGCATCTGAATCACCAATTCCCGAGTTGATCACGATCGGCAAGCCGCACGCGAGATACTCACCATTCTTCGTGGGCGACGACGCCAGCTTCGACAGACAGCGTTTGATAAAGCTGATGCCAACGTCACCGGCAGCTAAATACGACGGGATCTCTTTTGGCGCTACAGCCCGAACTGTAAAATGATCTTCACTGATTCCACGCGCGCTCATCAGTTGCCGCACTCGTGCGTGACTTCCAGTCGTGAGCCAAAGCAGATGTGCGTCGTTTTCTTTGCTGACGACGCTGGCAAAAAAGTCAGCCATCTCTTCAGTCAAATACCATCCGTCAAGCGAGCCGCTGTAAACAAACGTGAATCGATCACCGAGCCCCAACTCTTTGCGTAAGCTCGCGCGCTGCTCGTCGTTGAACTGAAATAACGACAGATCGACGCAGCACGGTATCACTGCGTGATGAACATCACGACCTTTCAAGCCCTCCCATTCCCTAATGATGGGCCAGATCCGCTCAGTCAATGTAACGACGCCATCCGCGGCCGCAAAGATTCGGCGCTCCGTCGCTTTCGTAACGCGATACCGCAAACCGCCTTTGGGCCAATGTCGCGCGTCAACATACTCTTCAGCCATCAACCCGCGCACGTCGAAGATCATTTTGATCTCAAACTTTCGCTTTAATGCAAGCGCGATTGTTGCCGGGATGTAAGAGCGGCCGTGCACCAGCTCGATTTTGTTTTGTCGAACTAAACGACTGGCGTAACGAATCCCCTTCATCACATCGTAAACTGTCGCGGGCAGAGATGGCCGCTGGTGATATCGAAGCCAATGCCATTCAATTCCCTGTTCGCGCAGTTCGCGCTTCAGCTCATCGCATTGACGCCGGCCTTCCGCAGTAAAAGCTTTGGCTTTCTCAAAGCTCAGGAGCGTGAACTTCACACCGCGTTTCGCCAGCTCTCGCAGATAGGGAAGCACCTGCGTCTGACCTAACGGTTCCAGCATGCCGTTGTAGGAGATGAACAGAACGCGCCGGCCCTCAAGCGACATAAGTGCCT
>DASUYO010000351.1:0-10593 GCA_036377375.1 Pyrinomonadaceae bacterium | reverse complement strand
GTTTCATCAGGGAGAATGACACGCGCTCCCGCCGCGAGCGGCCCGAGAATGTCACGTACAGAGGCGTCGAATGACAATGCCGCAACCTGCAATACCACGTCGTCTGGAGACAGACCGTACTCACGCACAACATAGTTAAGGAAGTTGACTGCTCCACCATGCGTCGTAACAACTCCTTTAGGTTCGCCGGTCGAGCCGGATGTGTAATAGACGTAAGCCGCTTGACCCGGGAGAACGTGTGCAGAGACATCGTTGCTATCCACTCCGGCGCTAAACTCTTCGAGTTCGAATAACTCGCAGTCGAATGCAGAGAGTTGATTGAGCCATCGTCGTTGACTGACGATCAGTCGCAGTCTCGTGTCATCAATTAGAAAGCGTAGACGCTCCGGCGGGTAAGTCGGATCTATATGAACATACGCGCCTCCGGCTTTAAGCACGCCAAGCATACCGACAACGGCTTCGATCGAACGCTCCGCGCACAGACCAACAAAGACTTCACGTGCGACACCTGCTTCGCGCAATCGTCGCGCTAACGCATTCGCACGACGGTTCAATTCACCATAAGTGAGCCTCTCCCAACCAAACTCGAGCGCGATCGCCTGCGGATTTGCTTTCGCCTGCCGTTCGAAAAGTTCATGCAGCCCATTCACTGGAATTGAGGAACGCGTGCCATCGGAAAGTAGCGCACGACGCTCGTCATCTGAGAGTAGCGGCAGATGCCAAAGCGGCTGTGTCGGGTTTTCGGTAATACCCTCGAGTAATGTTTGGAGATGGCCCAGCCAGCGCCGGATGGTGCTTTCGTCGAAAAGGTCGGAGTTAAAAATGCAGTCAAATATTAATTCGTCTTCCGTTTCAATAACACTCATCCGCAATTCGTCGGTGGACCAATTCGTCTGATTTGGAACAGCCTGAAATTCAAGGTCAAAGAACTTTCGGGCCGACTCGCTGCGGTCAACATTAAGAGTGGTACTGAACAGAGGTGAACGGCTCGCATCCCAGGGGATATTGAGCCGCTTGAGCAGCGCGCCGAAGGAGTAGTGCTGATGCTCCACGCCTTCCATCAAGCGACGCCTCGTACTATTCAAGTATTGGGCGAACGTCGGATTGTTACTGGCATCACTGAGGAGTAGCAATAAATTGATGCAATAGCCCACCGTCTCTTTAAGGCCTGCCGCTATCTGGCCGGCAGCCGGAACACCCACGATGATCCTTTCCTGTTGCGACAGCCGGTGCAGTAACGTGCTGTATGCAGCCAGCAACAGCGTGTAAACCGTTGAACCCCGTTCTGTGCAAAGCTTCTTGACCCCTTTGAGGAGTGCGGGGCCCGTACCAATCATCACTCGCTTCCCGTTGTATGTCCGCACCGGTGGCCGTGGTCTATCTGTAGGAAGATTAAGTACCGGAATCGAATCAGCAAACAGATTGACCCAGTATTCTTCTGCCGTTTGTTGATCTCCCTGGTCGTGAATTTCGCGTTGCCGTTGCGCAAACTGATCGAAAGTAGCGGCGGGGGGCAGTTGCGGCTCGACCCCATTCCGCGCTGCCGCATAAAACACTTCAAGGTCAGCAAGCAAGACTCCCCATGACCTGCCATCGGCCACGAGGTGATGGTTATTTAGCACCACCAGGTGAAAGTCTTCGGCCATCCGGATGATTGTGAAACGCACCAGTGGTCCATTTTCCAGATCGAAGGGCTCACCCGTTTCACGTGTGATCCATGCTTCGGCTTCCGCTTCGCGTCGATCTTCATCAACGTCGGAAAAGTCGATCAGCGGGACATCCAGCGTGAGAGACGGATGAATGAGTTGATATTCGCCAGTGGAGCTGAAAGTAGCGCGAAGCAATTCATGACGATCGACGAGTTGTTGCAGAGCGACGCGCATAGCATCGACGTCCAGAGGACCGCGCATCCTGAGCGTCGCCGACTCATTGAACGCGCGCGATGCGTCAGGTCCAATCTGTGTTGTGATCCAGAGTTGCCGCTGCGCATCCGTTAGAGGGATCGAACGTACTCGTTCTTCGGCTGGTTGCTCGACAATAGAGATGCTGGGCGGCTCGGCGGGTACTGAAGCGGCATTGCCGTTTTGATATCTCTCGCGCAGCGCACTCAACTGGCTAAGGCTGTCAAGCACAGTTTGCGTGTCGACTCCGAAGTCGATCATGCACGCAATCTCGGTGACGCCGACGCTCGACAGGCGGTCAATAACGGACGCGCAGGTTTCAACCGTGCCGATCAATGAGGCGGTCTGCGCGTAACGCTCGTAGCCACTGGAAAGAATGTAATCCAGGTCCTCGTCGGCAAGTGCATCAAGGTCTATCGGTTTGCTTTTACTCCCCTTCACCTTGTTGGACATCAGAGCCAAAGAGGATTTCATGTATCGGTACAGAGGACGCCGCGCCTTTTCTTTTGCCTCAGCGAGATCTCGAGACACAAACGTGTGCAGCAAAAGAGTGACGTGTGCCGCGGCGGGATCGTGGCCACTGCGTTCGAGCGCAGCATGATAAAGTGCGATCTTTTCAGCTAGGTCTTCGATCGTCTGATCCTGAAGATTCGACAGTATGCTGGTTCCGAGCTCGCCGGCTTTTGTAAATGTCACCGGGCTCGCGCCGGTCAGCCACGTCGGCAGTCTGCGTTGCATCGGCATCGGCGCGAGTCCAACTTCGATTGCTTTTCCGTCGCCACTGCGCGCGGGGACCTTCTCACCTCTCCATAACCGTTGGACCAGTTCGATGCCACGGTACATATGTTCGTGGCGAGTCGCATATGCATCAGGCGCGAAAACGAAATCGTTCGGCTGCCAACCCGACGCGAAGGAGATGCCGATGCGACCATGCGAAAGGTTGTCAACCACGGACCACTCTTCAGCAACGCGAATCGGATTGTGCAGCGGCAATACCACACTCCCGGCGTTGATGCGCACCCGCTGCGTTTCGCGCGCCAGTGCTGCGGCGACGACAGATGGATTCGGTGAGAAACCGCCGAACGCGTGGAAGTGACGTTCGGGAATCCACACAGCTTCAAAGCCATGCTGATCGGCGTACTTTGCTCCTTCGAAGAGCAATTCATATTTGTCATCGCTGAACTCTGCCTGGTAGTTACCAAAATAAGAGAGACTGAATTTTGGTCTCTTTACCGAAGCGCGCGTTTCCACCGGTTTGGCGGATAAATCGACTACGGACGCGGGCGTAGCTGACGCGACTCCATGGCCGTTGTTCTTCTCACTCGCAGTCGTGACTGAGTCTGAGGACTTATCAACACTCGCTTGAACTGGTGGTTCGCTTCTGCGCGGCCTGCCGGGACCCTCAGGCCAAAAGCCACCGGCACGCATTTCAGCGACACTGTTCTCCACCGCTCGGACGATACGGCTCAAATCTTCTTCAGTATGTGCGGTCGACAGAAAGCAGTTGCGTCCTTCCCAGATGTAAACGCCCTGCTCCAGCATGTGATAGAAGAAGAGATCGATAAACTTCAGCTCGGGCGAGAACATGAAGCGAAACAGTGAAGCGAAGTTCACTACTTCGATCGGCAGCTCGACTTCCGCGAAAAAGCGGTTGAGCATCGCGACCAATCGCGCGGTGCGAGCGTTGAGATCGGGCAGCAATGATGGTTGATCGCGCAAACGATGGAGTACGGCCTGTGCCGCTGCCATAGTTAGCGGATGCTTGAAGAAGGCGCCTGCGAAAAGCGTCTTGACTGCTTGCGGGTATGAATCGTCGCCGTAATTCCACACGCCGCCATCGAAGGCATCAAGGTATGCGGCCTTGCCGGCAATCACGCCAATCGGTAGACCACCACCAATCACCTTCCCGTAAGTCGCAATATCAGCCTGCACGCCGAACCACGCTTGGGCTCCTCCCGTGTGAATGCGGAAGCCGGTAATCATTTCGTCAAAGATCAATGCTGTGCCGGCCTTCTCGGTTAAGTCGCGAAGTTGATGCAGAAACGCGCGAGGCTGAATGTCGGGCCGTCGGCTCTGCACTGGTTCGACCATCACTGCCGCCAGCTCATGGACGTGCTCCTTTAAATAGTCGATCGCTGTCGGGCTATCCCAATCGAGCACGACAACGTCCTCAACACTCTTCGAGGAGATCCCCGGCCCGATCGGTACCATGCGGCTCTTGTCCGTCCCAGGCGCAACCTTTGCCGACGTCAAGTCGGACCAGCCGTGATACGCACCACCGAAGATCGCGATCTTGCTGCGTCGTGTAACTGTACGCGCCAGACGCATGGCAGCCATCACAGCCTCCGTTCCGGAGTTGCAGAAGTTGACGCGTTCCTGACCAGTCAAATCAGAAAACAGGCGTGCGACTTTTCCAGCCAAATAGACTTGTGGACCGAGCTGGACCGATTTGCGGTCGATCTGGTCTTTCATCGCGGCGTCGAGAAAGTCGGGCGAATGCCCGAAAAGATGAATCCCAAAGCCCATTGAGATATCCAGGTATTCATTACCGTCCATGTCCCACACTTTCGATCCGGAAGAGTGGTCGGCAATGATCGGGTACACCATCTCTTTCCAGAGCAGGCGGAAGCCAAAGCTGCTCCGGCTGTCTGAAAGATATGGCCTGGATTCCTGAGTCAATCTCTTTGATTCGCGCGTGCGGGAGTTGAAGCGCGCGATGAATCGATCGAGGTGCTGCTGTTGCCTCTCGGTGAGTCCACTGGTTGGACCAGGCTCGATTGGTTGGTAAGCAATGTAGACCGGCTGGTTTTTTACGTTTGGTTCAGGCGCGGGAACAGGCTGTGGCGCAGGAGTGATGATGTTTGACTCAACGACTGCCGGAGGAGCAGGTTTCTCGGGAGCTATTCTTTGGACTTGAGGCTCCGTACCCGTACTCGCGTGATAGGCGTGCAACATTTCCAATTGTTGGGCCATCACCTGAAGCTGCTGCGACATGATCTGATCGAGCGCGGATGTACCGCCGCCGTTTGCAGCTTTCACTTGCGGTGTGAACGCTTGTATGGGCGGCGTGTAAGGTGCAGGTCGAGGGGCAGGTTGCGGTTGGAGCACTGTTGGTGCAGCTGGCGGCGCTGGTGCCGGCGCGACAACTTGCGGTTCCGGAATTACTTCAGCCTTAGCGGGCACGATCTCCGGCAGCGACTCCGGTGGTAATTCCTGCGCGATATACGATGCCAGCGCGTCGAGATTGGTGAGTTGTTCCAGCAGTTGTACGACTGAGAGCTTCACGTCATACAGTTCCTTCACCAACTGCGTCGCTTGAATGAGCGTGAGAGAGTCGATCCCGACCTCCAGAAAATTAGCGTGGATATCGACGTTCTCCGGCTTAATGCCGGTGAGATCATTGACCACCGTCTTTAACGCGGACAGGATTTTTTCCTTGTGCGCTTCGGACGCAGCAGCGGTATACACTTTCGACATTTGATCCTCCTGACCTCGGCTGACGTTCAGCCTTAGGTCGTGCCTTGATGTGTTTCGGTATGATTGAGGGAATTAAATGGCTCTTAGCCTGCGAAGCAGCCGTGCTTTTAGCCCGCGATAGCGGGCGTGAGCATAAAGCCTGGGGCGCAAGCCCCAGGTGGAAATCGCGTTGGCTTGGGAGCCCGCGATAGCGGGCGAAAGCTTGAAGCTTTTAGGACCGTCGCCCGTTTCACGGGCTGCAAAAACATCTTGTTCCGTGATCCTGGGGCTTGCGCCCCAGGCTTTATGCTCACGCCGCTATCGCGGGCTAAAAAATCATCTGATTTCAAGGTTGTTCACAGCCCTCAGGTATCGCGGTTCAGCGTTGGGCCTGAAGTACTTGCAACTGCTTCGAGATAATTTCGAGTTGCCGCAGCACCAGAGACTCCGGCGCGTCGCCATTTGAGCCAGTGCTGACAGGAGCCATTACTGCCGCCGGCGCTTCCGGTGCAGCATTCTCGCTCGAAACTGTTTCTGCTTCGGTGCTCTTGTTCGCGTTGCCATCGACCCAGCATCGCTGCCGTTCAAACGGATAGGTCGGCAGTTTGAGACGGCGACGCCGTTCATTTTCATAAAAGCCGGTCCAGTCAGGTTCGATGTCGGCCTGCCAGAGTTGGCCCAATGCTTTCAGCACGGCCTGCTGCTCGTCTGCCTGCTCAGCTGTGCCGAGCGAGGCGATCGCGGCGTGATCGGCTTGCCTCTTCGGGTGAGACTTCAGCAACGTGCAGAGCGTTTGTCCTGGTCCAATCTCGAGGAAGACATGCTCCGGCTCCTCCAGCAGTCGTGATAGTCCGTCACTGAAGCGCACTGTTTCGCGCAAGTGTCGAGCCCAATAACGCGGATCGATTGGCTGCTCAGGCTTGATCCACTCACCGGTCAAATTCGAGACGTAAGGAATTGCCGGAGACCGCAATTTCGCGCGCCGCACAATCTGAATGAACTCATCAAGGATCGGCTCCATCAATGCGGAGTGGAACGCATGAGACGTGTGCAAGCGACGACTCGACATGCGGTCAGCATTCAATCGCGCCTCCAGTGTTTCGACTTCAGCGACAGCGCCGGAGATCACACAGTTGCGTGGTCCATTGATTGAGGCGAGTGAAAGATTTCCGTCGCGGACAATCAAGTGTGCTTCTTCCTCGCCGAATGGAACGGCGAGCATCGCGCCGGCAGGCAGACCCTGCATCAAACGTCCGCGCGCCGCTACCAAAGCAAGCGCGTCTTCGAGGGAAAACACGCCGGCCAAACAGGCAGCCACATACTCACCCAAACTGTGTCCAACCATCGCCGCCGGCCGCACGCCCCAACGCATCCACAGTTGGGCCAGCGCGTACTCGGTCACAAAGAGTGCAGGCTGTGTCACAGCGGTCTGAGTCAGACGTTGCTCCGCAGTCGCAATCTCTCTGTCATTTGGATAAAGCACCTCGCGCAAGTCGAAGCCGAGCAGCGGCCGCAGAATCTCGACACAGCGATCGACGTGCTGTCGGAACGTTGGCTCACTCTGGTAAAGCCCTCGTCCCATGTTCACGCGCTGCGCACCTTGTCCGGAAAACATAAACACGACACCGCGTGCGCGCGACTTTTGCACTTGCGTCAAAACACGCGTTGGATCGCGCGCGACAAGTGCTCCCCACGCGTCGGCGACATCGTGACAAACGAGCATGCGACGGTGGTTGAACTTTTTCCGTCCGACTTGAAGCGTGTAACAAACATCGGCAAGGCTCGCGCCAGGATTTTGTTCGAGATAGTCAGCAAGCCGATTAGTCATAGTCTCGAGTGCCGGCGCCGTGCGGGCAGACAAAAGTAGCAACTGACTGGAACGCGAGGCGCCGGACTCCTGCGGCTTAGGCGCTTCTTCCAACACCACATGCGCATTGGTACCGCCGATGCCAAACGAACTCACGCCGGCGCGACGCGGCGTTCCGTTCGACACCCAATCACGCAACCTCGCGTTAACGAAAAACGGGCTGCTCGCGAAATCGATCTTCGGGTTCGGTTCGACGAAATGTAGGCTCGGCGGTATTTCCCGGTTGCCGAGGGCAAGCACAGTCTTGATAAGTCCGGCCACGCCTGCCGCAGTGTCGAGGTGGCCGATGTTTGTTTTTACCGAGCCAACGGCGCAATAGTTTTTCTTCTCACTTCGCGCGCCAAAGACTTTCGTGAGGGCCGCGATCTCAATCGGATCGCCAAGCGTGGTGCCTGTGCCATGCGCCTCGATGTAACTCACCGTCTCAGCTTTGATAGCCGCAAGTGAGAGTGCTTCCGCGATAACCTTCGCTTGTCCATCGACGCTGGGAGCGGTGTAGCCAACCTTCAAAGAGCCATCGTTGTTGATGGCCGATCCTTTGATTACCGCGTGAATCACATCGCCATCCGCTAATGCTTCCGCAAACCGCTTCAGCAACACCACACCCGCGCCGCTCCCACCGACAGTGCCGCGCGCGTTCGCGTCAAAAGCACGGCAGTGGCCATCCGGCGATGTAATATTTCCTTCCTGATAGAGATAACCTCGGCGTTGTGGCAGCGGGATGCTGGAACCACCTGCGAGCGCCATGTCTGATTCACCATTCAATAAACTTTGACAAGCAAGATGGACGGCGACCAGCGAGGTCGAACAAGCAGTTTGCACGTTGACGCTTGGTCCACGCAGGTCCAACTTATAAGACACGCGCGTCGGTGAGTGATCTTTGTCGTTGGCCATCAGCAGTTGAAACGTGCTGACATTGGCGATCAGATCCGGGTTGGTGTACAGGTTGATGAGATACGTGCTGATACTGGTACCGGCAAAAACACCAATCGCACCGGGATAACGCGTTGCGTCATATCCAGCACTCTCCAGAGCTTCCCACGAGCATTCAAGCAACAGACGGTGCTGCGGATCGATGATCTCGGCTTCCCTTGGCGTCATGCCAAAAAATGCGGGATCGAACAGGTCGTAGTCTTCGAGTGATGACGATACTTTGACGTAGTTCGGATTATTCAACAGCATCGGAGACACACCAGACGACAAGAGCTCTTCATCCGTAAGCGGCACGATCGACTCAACGCCGTCGCGCAGATTGCGCCAAAACGCATCCAGATCCGGCGCTTTCGGAAAACGTCCCGCCATGCCAATGATGGCAATGTCTGAATCCGTCATGATGATTTCCTGTTTTGTGCTCTTTGTGCCTTTTTGTGGCTGAGGATGGTTCAACAAGCAGCCGCACGGGCGAAGTTCTGATGCTTTATTTCCCGAGCGATTTGATGCAGGTTTGCTTCAGCGATAGCTCTATCGGTGACAGTGGATCCTCTCGAAACGCCAATTTCCATAGATAGCAGATCGTCGCAAGCGTTCACGAACTTCCTGATCTGTTCGAGACTGAGGCCCTTGCCTTGAAGGTAAGGCAAAATCCAAAAGTCAAAGTCATACATCGGCAGCCAGGTGGAGTTCGTCACGCCGCCGAAGAGCTTTAGGACCATGTCACAACCCTTTTCCCAGTCCATAGTGTTATGCCGCCAGCGATAACCGAACCCGTCGATACCGTGTTGCTCTCTGCTTTTATCGTAAATCGGCGCGCGAGGGTTGTTGTACCAGATCTCGCCGCGGAAAAATGTAGGCCGTGCTTCTTGTAACAACTGGATGGTGTTTTCCACACTTTGTTCAGTCTCGCCCGGGAATCCAATAATCAAGGACGCAAAGGTCATGATGCCGCTATCATTCAATAACTTCATTCCTCTGAGATACTGTTCCGGCGTTGCCACCTTCTTCATGATCTTGAGTACGCCCGGATCACCCGACTCGATTCCCAGAAACACTCCGGCACAATTACTCCTCGACATCAGGTCGCACAGTTCTTCGTCCATGATGTTGCAGCGCAAGTACGAGTACCAGCGGAAGGTAAACTGATTACGAATCATCATCCGGAGTATTTCTTTGAAGCGATCCGCGGGGACATTGAACGTGTCGTCAATGAATACGAGGTTGGTTACATTCGATCGCGCCTGAATCTGCTGTAGCTCCTTCTCTACCGCGCTTATCTCCTGAGGCACCCACTTCCCTGCTCTGACGGGATAATCGCAAAACGTACATCGGAAGGGACAACTCAAGGCTGTGCGCGTTTGCAGCGTCGATCCCAAATTCTTGTTTTTGAAGTTGTCCCAGTTGATGGGTGCTAATGAAAACTCTGCTTCGGCGCCGGTAAACACAAATTGTCCCTGCCACTTGATGTAGCAATTCTTGACCTTTGATAGATCGTCGCTTTCTCTGAGTGTCATCAGCAGATTGGCCAGGGTTTGCTCGCCCTGCTTTTGCTGCACGTAAACGTCGGCGCCTATGTCTGCGAGGATCACGCGGAAATCTGTTCCTTCGAGATAGTATGCGAGGTTGTCGATCAGCGGGCCTCCAACCACGATAATTGACTCAGGACTTCGTTCTCTAACGAACTTCACAACCTCTTTAGCGATTAGCGGAGTGAGATAAAGAGTTGTAGTCAGAGCGACTACTTTTGGTTTTCTACTCAAGAAATCGTCGAGCTCCGCTCGTTGCGAATGGAAAAAGGTCGAGAACTCGGCAGTAATACCAAACCGTCGCAGAAAGCTTGTCAGATAAACCGGAGCCACCTGCGCCATCTCTGTCCAATGCAAACGCTGGCCAGTCAGTTTATTCAGCACGTCCAGAAACGGCAGCTTTTCGCCGTCCAGCGTGATGAAATCCATTCGTAGATTACGGTAGTCTCCGGATGTAAGACCCCTGGATCGCTGCATGTCTTCATGGAACTCGAATCCTAAATCGTAGTGCCCGAGGATTAGACACTCGATGTTCGAATGGGTGGGCTTCGCTGAGTTGTTCATTGCTTATTCCCTTTGTACGACTGATTATTTTATTGAGGGTGATGAAGCGCCAACGGCGCGGAATATGACAGCCAGGGGCAAGCGCGAAGCGCGTCGCCCCTGGATCACGACCGCAATCCATTTCAAGGCCTGAAGGGCCGGAATATTTCGCCCTTTCAGGGCTGATGTCGTTTTCATTCGATCAACCAGGCCGCCTTTGGCGCTACGCTTGCGCTGCTCTCGCTGCGTCTCGATACATTCGTCGCTGGCTGACAGACTGCTTGCGCCGCGCACCGCGCTCTTCGCTGGCGTCCAGTGACTCTGCCTCTCCCTTGTGCAGATGCGCCGCCAGCGTGCTCACTGTCGG
>DASUYO010000350.1:0-2028 GCA_036377375.1 Pyrinomonadaceae bacterium | reverse complement strand
ACGTGATGATATTCGGGGAAGTTGGACCTGGTGCAGTTCTTTCCGGCCGCGTCGCAGTTAAACTTCCCATTATTAAGGCCCTCGGGAGTTAGGGGAGCGCCCACAAAAACCCACTTACGATAGCCGGTTGGCAGCTTCATCCTGCCCTGAGAATCAAACACTACACTTGTCTGCGGTGTCTGAGGTTCAACTGGTCTACCGTTAGGACTCGACTCCTTTGTTTGAGCTTCAACAGGTCTCGTTTTAATGAGCGGTAAGCTGGCATAGACCATGCAAACAGCAGCGAGACCCAATCCGAAGAAATACCGTTTCGTCACATGCTTCTTCATCACCAAAACTCCTTTGACCCGTTGTTCGAAATCACCTTGGCCTTAACTCGCCGGTGCTTACTTTGACGACTTAAGCACGGGATAGCCTTGCACGTAGATCCAATCGGTCGCCTTTGCAGGGACATGACAGCCCAAGCAGTCCTTCTTGTAGTCAACTGCAACCTGCTTGTCGGGTGCATCCGACTTGTAGAGAGCCCATCCCCATCCATCGCCCCACAGCGGATTGCCGGGATAGCGTCCTTTTTCGTCTTTGATCATGACGAACCACACCTTCGTCCCTTTGGCCCAATGTACCTCGCCAGTCGTCATTTGACCGTGATCACTTCCGAATACTTCTTTGACCAACACAGTTCCGTCCGCGAACTTTCCATTTTTACGGTAGTACTCAGCCGTTCCCGGCGGCGCGTAGGTGTAGTGCAAATCGACGTTGCCATTCACATCAGCGACTGAGAACACTCCCAGCGCTTGATAACGATCTCGATAGTCTGCCGGCTTGTGAAGAATCCCGTCCTTGTCGACCAGATCGTATCCGTTGGAGCCCCTACTGTTGCTTTGTGATTGAACCGTGCTGTTGCTTTGGGATTGAACCGTGTAGCTGGCCAAAACGATGAGCGCGAGAATCAGAATTAGATAACGCTTCTTTATCGCAATGCTCCGAACGCTACGAATCTTGCGCAACCATGATCTCTGGTCCAGGTTGCGAAGTTGCGGTTCCAATTTCATCTCACTTCCAGCAGATGTGATTTTCTCCATGCTCGTTTTCCTCCGCCGTTCGACTTGGCAAACCGCGCGCCAGTATGGAAAACACTGCTACGGGCCTAATCGCGATGTGTTCTTGCTGGCGCGATCTTTCAAGTGCACGTCGGGCAGTGTCGGAGAGACGCCTTTGTGTCGCTATATTGACGTTATATCGACACAGACGTTAGGGGGAGTGATGGCAAGGCGCCTTGAACTGAAATGCTAATCCTGTTTTAGAAAGCATACTTTCAGCAGCTTGCGTTGACCTGCTCCGTTGGCCGGTGCTTTGCATGACTCAAGGCTGGTGCTGATCCGTGACGGATCGCAATTGCTTCCTTGGATACTTCAGACGGAGTGGAGAATAGCGGATGGCGATCATCTCACGAGGTTTTTTCGGTCGAGGCAGTGCGGGAGATAAAAAGCTGCCGCCAGGGCAGTACGTCACCACTGACTTTCCTGTGTTGTCGGCAGGACCTACGCCGCATATCCCTCTCGACAAGTGGGAATTCACGATCGGTGACGGTAGTAACTTGTTGCGGCGATGGGATTGGAAGTCGTTTCGCGACTTGCCTGCAGAGACCTTCACGGCGGATTTGCATTGTGTAACACGATGGTCCAAATTCGGCACAACCTGGGAAGGAGTCTCGATCGATACACTACTTGCAAATATAAAGACAGATGCTTCCCATGCTCTAGTCCACTCGTACGGCGGTTACACGACAAATCTACCTCTCCCAGACCTGCAGAACATGCAAGCATGGGTCGCGTTCAAATTCGAGCACGAAGAACTTGCGGCCGAACACGGTGGTCCTGCGCGACTGTTGGTCCCGCATCTTTACTTGTGGAAGAGCGCGAAATGGGTGCATGGCATTACATTGATGCATCAGGATACACCGGGCTTTTGGGAACGCCTCGGTTACCACAATTATGGAGATCCGTGGCGGGAGCAGCGTTATTGGGG
>DASUYO010000349.1:0-5731 GCA_036377375.1 Pyrinomonadaceae bacterium | reverse complement strand
GCATAGGCGCGTACAAACTATCGGGCCGATCGTTTTTCCTCAGCCGGTTCGATTTCTGAAGATCAAACATTGCCGCTTCCATCAGCTTGTCAGTAAGTCGAGGTGCATGATGACCTGCTTCAGCAAGCATCTTGCCGCCACTTCCCACGAACACATCGCGCTCGGGATGTTCAGCACAATAAAGTATCGCCTCGGCGACTGTTTCCGGCGCGTAAACTGGTGGTGGGTTTAGCGGCTCAACCGGCATCAGATTCTTTGCATGACGTATGTAAGGAGTGTCGACTGTGCTCGGCTTGATGAGCGTCACTGAAATTGGTGCGCCTTCTTCTTCGAGCTCAAGGCGGAGTGCATTGGTGTAGCCTTTGACTGCGTGTTTCGTTGCGCAGTAAGTGCCTTGAATCGGAATCGCGACGTCTGAGAGAACGCTGCCGACGTTGATGAGCGCGCCGCCGTTTTTCCGCAGGTGAGCACAGGCTACGCGCGAGCCATGGACCACGCCCCAGTAGTTGGTTTCGAATAACCGGCGCTGATCTTCGAGTGATTGGTCCAGGACGCGGCCGTAGATCGAAACGGCAGCGTTGTTAACCCACGTGTCAAACCCACCGAAACGGCGCATCGCTTCGTCAGCGATATTCTGTACGTCGTCGGATTGACCAACATCACCAGCGACGTAGATTGCTTCACCGCCTGACGCGTTGATTTCTTCAGAGACGCGGCGAAGTGCTTCCTCGTTTCTCGCATTCAGGACCACCCGCGCACCACGTCTTGCAGCCATCCTCGCGGTGACCAGTCCAATCCCTGACGATGCTCCGGTTATGACGATTACCTGGTCTGACAGTTTTTTGAGTTTGACGTTCATGAGCGAGATCTCCCGGGGTTAGAACGTAGACCTAGAGCAACTTCGCTGCCACGAACTTCCCGCGCAATTCGCTCGATTTTCTTGGGTTCTGAGTGAGTCGGATGTACTTCTCTGATACGGGCCGCGCACCTCTTTGGAGTGCACAATTCCACTGGCGCTCCACTAAAAATGTATCTTTTGGGGCATGTGACTACACCCTCCCGTAATCGTCTTTTCCACACTGGCGTGGAGTACTGCACCTACTATGACAGTCCTCTCTTGCTCAACCACTTCGTAAATCACTCGGTACGGAAAGCTTCGCGTATAACGCCAGCGAATGTTCTTGCTGGGATGCCGACGGCAGTGAAGGAAGGGATTTCTTGTAAGTTCGTCCAAGACTGTGAGGAACTCTTCGACAAATCGGTCACCAAGTCCTTCGCCACGACTGTCATACCACGCGGCGATTTCTATAACATCATTCTTTGCTTCAGGCCGTGAGACAACCTGCCAATTCATTGCTTAGTTCGTGATCTGAGAGTTTCCTTTAGTGTTTCCAGAGGCAAGGATGAAGTGGGATCGGCATGGTGGGCCGCCAAGCGTGATTCAACAAGAGTTTCATCGGCCTTTGAAAAAGGAGGCTCGTCCAACTCTATCACGCGGCGAATAAGAAGCTGACGTTCTTCGAAAGTGAAAGCCGGCAACTCATTTAGAACTTGGGATAAGCTCATGACAAGAGTTTAGCGTCTGACCTGGATCTTTTCAATGCATCGATCAGATTTGAGCTGATCGGTAGGAAGCGAGAGCATTTTACGTTTCGGAGGGATTTGTCGATGAGTTCCAAACTGACGGACAAAGGCACAGACGTTTGGTAGGAGTTACCAACGTCTGTGCCTTTATCGCACTTCGCAGCTGAAGAAATTTATTGCTCTTCCAAGACCGACAGAATATTTCCTGCCGGATCCTTGAACCACGCGATCGCGGGTCCGTGTGGACCACGAGCGATTCCGCGCTCGTTTGTCTTGATGTCGGGCAGATCGTATTGTTCGAGCCTCACTCCGAGTGCCGTGAGCTCGTCTACCGCTTCTTCAATGTCATCTACCGCAAAATTCAGAACGGTGAAAGAGGCCGGGGTGTGGTTTGGCTTTGGATATAAGAACACGGCGTTGTTGCCTGTATGGAGCTCGAGCCCTTCAGGTTTTTCCGTAATATCCAAGCCGAGCTTCTGCTCGTAAAACTCTTTCGCCTTTTGTATATCGTTCACCGAAAAACTGGAAAACGACTCCGCCTCTTTGAACATGTTCGAGGCTTTCTTGCGACTCGGCGATGATGCCGCTTTTGCTGTCATCACAAATCCCCTTTCAATTAATGTAAGCAGGATTATTAGACACCGAATAGCTCGCGTGCGTGTCGCAGTTTTTCGATCTCGTTGTTACGTTTTCGTGGTGTCTTCTATTTGCAATCCGAAGGATCGAAAAGAAGAGGAAAGAATTGGCCCTCCATCTTCTGGCCCGCCGGGATTGCAGGCACGCCCTCCAGAGGTGGTGCGTCGGAAGCGGAGACGACGCCGTCGCGGAAGGCATTAATTACAACTGCACGGCGCGGGCGGGCGGTTAGATTTGCGTGGGAGCCGTGGACCATCAACGGATGGTGAAACGAGCATTCGCCTGCCTTCAACTCAATCGCTACAGGTTTGAACTCGGCTCGTTGTGCGGGAGTCAGATAATCAAAAATCGCATCCATCTCGTTTGCAAAGCTTGCTCGCGGCAGAAGTTGCCAGCGGTGACTTCCCGGAATGTAATGTATACATCCATTGTCACGCGTCGAATCGTCGAGACCGATCCAGCAGGAGATGTGGGCCACCGGCGTGGTCCTGGTCCAGTAAGAGTAATCCTGGTGCCAGATCACCACGCCACCGTGATGTGCAGGCTTGTAGAAGATCTGATCGTGCCAGAACCGCACTGGTCCATCGAGTAAGTGAGCCGCAGCAACAACAAACGCCGGGTTCCACAAAAGATCGTGCAATCCCGGCGTTATGCGCCACGCTCCAAGCGCATGAAAGAGAATCTGATCCGGATCCGCTGATTCGTTCGCGTTAAACTCGTAGAACAAGTGGTTACCTGGGTGCGCAGGATCGACCAACTCCGCTACTTCCGCGCGCAGCGCTTCAAGCTGATCTTCATTCAACATCCTGACGCCGGCGAGATATCCGTGTTCCCTGTAAAACCCAACCTGCTCGTCAGATAACCGGTATGCGTCTGACGTAGCAGGCCACGGAAACAGTTCACTTACGGGCCGGTGAAATGCGGATAAATCCGTAATGAAATCCGTGTTCATCCGCGACTCGCCCGAATGTGCAATGCAAGCACGACGTCATCACGAACCAAGTTGTCGGCCGGTCCTGCATAGTTGATTGCGAAGTCTTTCCGGTTGATAGAAAAACTACTCTCGACAGTCGCAGCATCAGGCGTCACGTTGATCGTAGCGGGAAATGTGATTGCTTTCGTCACACCGTGCATCGTCAGATTACCTGTGACAGTGTGACTCGCACCTTTATCGCCGCCTGCTTTGATTGCAGTTGAAACGAAAGTTGCTTCCGGATATTTCGCTACGTCAAAAAAGTCAGCTGTTTTCAAATGATTTGTTAGCTTGGGATCGTCAGCCGTAAGTGAAGCCGTCTTGATAGTGACATTGACGCGACTGTTTTCAGGAGTCCCGTGATAATCGATTTGTCCGGAAAAGTCGCCAAACGATCCATTGTGATTGCCGGTGACTTGCGATCCAATAAACTCTATCTTCGAATTTTGCGGCGTGATGGAGTACTTCTGTCCCTGTCCGGTGGGAAGTGGTGAAGCAACCTGCGATGCTTCAGATGTAACAGCCTTCGACTTGTCGGCTGCGGGATTGTTGCAGGCGATGAATAACAATAGCGTAGCTAACGTTATCAATAGAACACTTTTTCGCATCTAAATTTTCCTCCTATTTTGATAATACCGACGGGCGGCCCCGGAGGGTCGCCCCTACAGTTATTTGCAAACGTTCGAGAGCAACCGAGAGATCGTATTGTTCGAGGGGACCTTGGAAACATTCGCACGATAAATCATCCAGCCTCTATCCTGCACATTCGATCGGCGCAGCACATAACACCCGGCAAAGACGCGCTCCTTGCCGCCGCGCGTAGTGGCGACAACTATAGTCGAGATGTCCGCGAATGCACTGCCCGCCGCGCCTTCAATGCGAGGAGATGGCTCTACCAATATGCGAACGTGCTCGGTGCCGGCGAAGCCGCGTGCAAACTCTTCGAACGATGAAGACGGCGTTTCCCAGAAACTATATGCCCGGTGATAGTCGCGAGTATTGATCGCATTGTAGTACGACGCGAGCGTGGCTACTGGATCATTGCGCTCGTCTTTATTTGTCTGCGCGTGGACCACGAGGGCCATGCACAGCACTATTGAGATCATCGAGACGTATCGTAATAATTGCATCTTCTGCCTCCAGGAGAAATTTAGCCACGGATTAAACGGATGGAAAAGGATAGACGCGGATAAGTTACAATTCAAATGTATGAGTTATGACGTTGCGGTTGTTGGTGCGGGAGTGTTCGGAGCGTGGACCGCATACAAGTTGCGGCTTGAAGGTGCCTCAGTACTGCTGATCGATTCATACGGACCGGGAAACAGCCGTTCAAGCTCCGGCGGCGAGTCGCGGATTATTCGGCTCGGCTATGGACCAGCAGAGATTTACTCACGCTCGGCCCAGCGTTCAATGGTTGTTTGGCAGCAACTATTCGACCAAACTGAGAATCTGTTTCGGAAAACGGGAATGCTCTGGCTGGCCCGCGAGCATGACCCTTACTGTGAAGCAACACTCGCAACCTTACAACGTCTAAACGCAAACTTTGAAACACTGGATCACGATGAATTAGTCCGTCGCTTTCCGCAACTGGAGCTTGGACCAGTTGCGTGGGGCATACTCGAACCCGATGCAGGTGTCTTGCTCGCCCGACGCGCGGTGCAAGCCGTTGCAGCACAGGCGCGGTCCAGCGGCGTCGAGTACCTCGAAGCAGCGATTGCTCCGCCTAAAGGCAACAGCGGACGACTCCGCACGATCCACACAACTTCCGGTAAGGAGATCGTTGCCGATCGTTTTGTCTTTGCATGTGGACCATGGCTGCCAAAACTCTTTCCTGATCTGCTGGGCGAGCTGATCTACGTCACACGACAGGAAGTCTTTTTTCTCGGTGTTCCCCCCGGAGACAACAGTTTCAACCAAGGCGTCATGCCGACGTGGATCGACTTCAATGATCTCGTTTACGCGATGCCGAATCTGGATGGCCGTGGCTTCAAGATCGCCATTGACGCACATGGACCACGGTTCGATCCGGACACTGGCGACAGAGTTGTTACGGCGTCAGGACTGAATGCGGTGCGTGAGTTTCTGGCGCGGCGCATACCGCGGCTCGCGAATGCACCGGTGACTGAGACGCGTGTTTGTCAGTACGAGAACACGTCGAGTGGTGATTTGTTGATTGACAGGCATCCCGGGTTTGAGAATGTTTGGGTCGTTGGAGGAGGTTCAGGGCACGGTTTCAAACACGGACCGACCGTAGGCCAGTACGTCGCCGACATGATCGCGGGTAGAGGCGTTGCGGAGCCGCAGTTCCGTCTCGCAAGCAAAGAGCGGGTTCAACAACGACAGATTTATTAGCCACAGATTACACGGATTAAAATCCGGATTTTATCCGTGTAATCCGTGGCTGATTTCCTTAAGGTTTGGCGGACGCGTTATAGTCTTCAAGCAGCTTCTGTGCACGAATGCTCGGACTGATCAGCGCAAGCTTCTGCGACCAATCATAGCCGCTGAAAACTCCCACCACCTCCGCATTCGCGTTGT
>DASUYO010000348.1:0-4628 GCA_036377375.1 Pyrinomonadaceae bacterium | reverse complement strand
GATCGCTCAACGGGCGGTGATCACGAATAGGGCAGCAGATCGAGAGATGATGGGACTCCGGCGCTGCCTTTGTGCTTAATTCTTCACTTGGGCCTAGAATACGGCATTTGCAAACTCGATAACCAAGAAGCGCTAATTCATTGTGCAAAATAGCGTTCGGAGCCTTCTTAAGGACGGCAATTAAAGTGAGTTTTAACGACGAGACATCTGACTCGAAGCAAGACGCCGACGCTTTGCATCAGCAACGCGACTGGCTCCGGGTAACCCTCGCCAGCATCGGTGATGCGGTAATCACTACAGACACCAACGGATCAATTACGTACCTGAACCCTGTCGCAGTCTCCTTGACGGGGTGGGCGCAAGAGGAGGCGACCGGGACCCCCCTGGAATCAGTTTTCAAAATCATCAATGAGGATACTCGCCGGCCGGTTGAGAATCCCGCGCGCCGTGCATTGCGTGAAGGCCTGGTTGTAGGCTTGGCGAATCATACTTTACTGATTGCCAAAGACGGAACGGAGCGAGCTATTGATGACAGTGCCGCACCGATTCGCAACGCGAACGGAGAAGTGGCAGGCGTTGTGCTGGTCTTTCGCGACGTATCGGAGCGACGCAAGGCGGAGCGAGCGCTACGCGAGAGCGAGGAAAGATTTCGTCTGCTCGTAGAGGGTGCACAGGATTATGCGATCTTCATGCTCGATCCGCAGGGCTATATCACCAGTTGGAATCTTGGCGCAGAACGCATTAAGGGCTACCATGCCGAAGAAATAATAGGCAAGCACTTTTCTTGCTTTTATCCGCCGGAAAAAATCGCCAACGGTTTTCCTAATTACGAATTGAAAGTGGCCGCAACGAAGGGACGGTTCGAGGACGAAGGCTGGCGTGTGCGCAAAGACGGATCAAAGTTCTGGGCCAACGTGCTTATCACGGCTCTTCGGGATGGGAGCGGAAAACTTAAAGGCTTTTCCAAGATTACGCGTGATCGCACTGACGACATTCGAAATGAATCGCAAATACGGGAGAGTGAACTTCGCTTTCGTCGTCTCTTTGAAACCGCCAAAGATGGCATCCTCATTCTCGACGCTTCCAGCGGAAGAATCACTGACGCAAATCCGTTTATGACGGAGTTATTGGGTTACCTGGGTGATGAGTTAATCGGCAAAGAACTCTGGCAGATTGGTTTCTCCGAGGACATTGAAGCGAGCCGGGCCGCCTTTCACGAACTGCGAAACGTGGGCTACATCCGGTATCACAACCTGCCTCTCAAAACCAAGAGCGGCGGCATAGCGGATGTCGAAGTTGTCAGTAATGTTTATAACGTGGACCATCATTCGGTAATCCAGTGCAACATTCGAGATATTTCGGAGCGCCGGCGGTTGGTGATTGCTGAGGCCCAAGCCGAAGCACTAGGGGACCTTCACCGCCGCAAAGACGAATTTCTGGCGATGCTCTCTCATGAACTTCGTAATCCACTAGCGGCTATCACGAACGCTGTCCACATTCTTGATCTCCAGAAAGAGGAACAGCCGCTCCATGCGAAAGCCAAAACGATTATTCGGCGTCAAGCCGGAAATCTGGTGGTGTTAGTAAACGATCTGCTGGAGGTCTCGCGCATTCTTGGCGGCAGGATTCAACTTCACCAAGAAGATTCCGATGCAAGGGGTATCGTGCAACAGGCCGTTGACACAACACGGCCACTAATTGACCAACACAAACATGAACTAACGATATCGTTACCTACAGAACCGATTTGGGTGCACGCAGACGCGCTCCGCCTCGAGGAAGTGATAGTCAACCTGCTGAATAACGCAGCGAAATACACTCCCGATGGCGGCCGCATCGGGTTGAGCCTTCAACAAGAAGACGCTCAAGTGGTGCTCAGTGTACGAGACAACGGTGTGGGTATCGCGTCGGACTCACTCCCGCTCATCTTTGAACTTTTCACTCAAGCGCCGCGATCTTTGGATCGCTCGCAAGGTGGATTGGGTGTCGGCCTGGCAGTGGCGCGTAAGCTCGTCGAGATGCATGGCGGAACAATCGACGCTCAGAGTCTGGGCTCAGGGAAGGGAAGCGAATTCATCGTGCATCTGCCGATTTTGTCGTCTCCGCCAGGCATATCTCACGTTCTGTCCAAACAAGAAGAGGAAGCTAACGGCCTAGGTTGGCGTGTGCTTGTTGTAGACGACAACGTGGATTCGGCTGATTCTATCGCCATGCTGTTGGAAGTATCTGGACACGAAGTTCGCGTTGTTTACTCTAGTCAAGATGCTTTAGATATGGCTGGTAAATATCAGCCGGACATCGTGCTGTTGGATATCGGATTGCCGCTAATGGATGGCTATGAAGTGGCACGTCGTCTACGAAACAATCCGAATTTAAAAGAAGTGAAGTTAATAGCGGTGACCGGGTACGGACAAGAGGCCGACCGGCTTCAGTCTCAAGAAGCTGGCTTCCATTATCACTTGGTCAAGCCTGTCGATTCACAAAAACTTGACGACGTCATGGTCGCGCTTATGAGGTCGACATAGATCATGCCGCCAAGCTGGAGAATCCGATTACAGGAATGCAAAGAAACTTTGCGGCATGGATAGTACTCTACCTGAGATTCCGCGATTAGCGCGCAGGTGTTTGCTTGCGGCACTCAGCCATGCAGGACACTTAGAAAGGACGAGATATCGGCGTAGTCAGCGAGCACGTAAGCCTCGCCGAGTCGGGTGCCATCTTCGGCATCGGGGTTGACAATTACAACGGGGATACTGCTAAAAGTGGGGTGTTCCCGGAGGCGGGTCATTAGGGTTTTGAAGGTTGGCAATTCCTCTTCCGTCAAAATCAGGTGAATCGATTGTAGCTCCGCAAATTCAAAGGCTTCTGCATCACTCCGGGCCTCCGCAACACGAAATCCCTCACGCTCGACCGCTTTCCTCATGCTGGAACGTATCCAGTCTATGTCCTCGACGATTAGGATCGTGGGGAATTGCCCAGACTCTTCCATTAAAACCCCTTCCCAACAAATGCGCACAAAGCCTTCTAGCCTTTTATCAGGACGGGGAGTTCTAGTCTGTCCTTTGCCGTACTGGACCGGGAGACTCTCACATATACGTGGTGTGATGAGGGCGGTCGACGGCGAGGGTCCCATAGCATTCACAGGCCATTGCCTCGAGCATCTCCCGGTTTGTGATGCGCAAATTCCCGCGCTTGTAACTGATCGCTCCCGCCGCCTGCATATGGAGGGCCACCACGGTAACGCCTGCGCGGCGCACGCCGAGGTGGTCGGCCGTTCGTTCCTGAGTAATCTGAATCACAGCCTCCTTTATCCGGTCGGCTAGCAGCAGCAGCCAGACCGCAAATCGCTGCTCCACTTGGTGGAAAATGGCGCAGGCGGAGCGCTGGGAAAGTTGCGTGACGTACTCGGCGGAGTAACCCAACAACGACTGCTGGAGACCTTCACTTCTTCGTAGCTCACGCTCGAAATCGTCCTTCCTCACTCTCAGGGCGCTGCCGCCGATCGAGACGTTTAGAGAATGTACAGCCGGGCGAGAGCCGTTGAGCGCTGTGATGTCGGCCAGGCCTTCGAAGCCAATGATCCCGACTTCCGCCGACTTTCCATCCTCCATGTTGGCTTGGCACGAAATCACGCAACTCTCCGGGAAGTAGATAAAGCGCGCTGCCTGTCCCGCTTCAGAGAGACGCTCTCCTGCCGACAGTGATACCGGTTGCAGAAGGGGCATCAAACGAGCGAACTCCACGTCGCGCAGCCGCGAAAGTAATTTATTGGTTGTTAACATCTCTTTCATCGCCGTTCACCTCTGCTATTTCCGTGTCTGGTCAGTGTTACTCCCCGTCTGATGTGCACGAGGACAGACTTCGTATTGTTCAGGTTCACGCGCTCGCAAATGCGGGCCAGGAGCACTCGAACCGGGTGATCGGAACCGTCATAGTGGCAGTCGAAGTAGAAGCTGTCGGCGGCCTTCGCGCCCCGCGTGAAGTCAGTCACGCACTGCCGGAACTCTTCGACGTTCTCGAAAGGCGCCACTTCGTCGTAGAAGTTGTGTCCCGTCATGTCCCGCGACATGCCGCCCGAATCCGTCCGGTAATAAAGGACCTTCCCATCCTCGTCGAGTTCGAATAGCCCTAATAGTTCTTGCGCAGTCAACAGCCAGCCGCTCATCGTCTAAACACTCCTCGTAGATCTAAATGGAGATGGCTCTGGGCGTTGATTGTCACGATATTTTTCAAGTACGTCCTCCAGTTCAGCGAGATCAACCGGCTTCACGAGAAACTCGTCGCAACCCGCTTCGCGTGCGAGCGAGAGAAAGGCGGCTTCGGCATGGCCGGAGACAAAGACAATCGGCACGTGCCGGATATGCTCCGCGGTGCGTATCCGTCGTGTAGCGTCAACGCCGCTCAGGCGTGGGAGGCCGCCGTCCATTAGAATAAGGTCAGGCCGCGCACTCTCAGCCGTGCGTACAGTTTCCTCACCATCCGCTGCTTCGATAACACTGTAACCACGAAGCTCCAACAGCGTGCGGAACAGGAGACGCGTGTCTTCGTGATCCTCGGCGACAAGCGCGAGCGGCTGCGCTGGGGCGCGCTTCGCGTCTGTTTTCTGCTGTAAGTCGCTCAACGAAGTA
>DASUYO010000347.1:0-13094 GCA_036377375.1 Pyrinomonadaceae bacterium | reverse complement strand
TTTTCGATAGTGGTGGCGAAGGTGGCTTCAGTCGCGGAGGCGCGATGTCGATTGGACCAGCCGGCGCGGACGAGTCTCGATCAATTTCTCTTCGCGGAAGCTGGGATTACAAAGTGGAGCTGGCGCTTGAGCCGAAACACCCGGATTGGGCCACGCGTCCGGAGGCTGTCGGCGTGAGTAATCAAAACAATCCGAGTGTGCTTTACAACGCGATGATTGCGCCGCTCATTCCGTACGCCATTCGAGGTGTGATCTGGTATCAGGGCGAAAGTAACGCCGGACGCGCTTATCAATACCGCACGCTGTTTCCCATCATGATACGCAATTGGCGAAGTGCCTGGGATTGCGAGTTCCCGTTCTATTTCGTGCAGCTTGCGAACTGGCACGCCAGCAAAGCTCAACCCGACGAGAGCGATTGGGCTGAGTTGCGTGAAGCGCAGACGATGACGCTGCGTGAGCCGCAAACAGGAATGGCAGTCACGATTGATATCGGTGATGAGAACGATATCCATCCACGTAACAAACTTGACGTCGGTCGCAGGCTGGCGGCATGGGCTCTCGCTGACACGTATGGTCAAAAGGTTACGGCGTCAGGACCGCTCTTCGATCGCTTCAGCGTTGAAGGCGACAAGGTGCGAATTCGATTCAGATACGGCAGCGGATTGAAGACGAGCGATGGTGGTCCAGTGAAGGGTTTTGCAATCGCGGGCGACGATCGTCGATTTGTCTGGGCCGATGCTCGCATTGAAGGCGACACCGTGATTGTCTCGAGTGCAATGATTCCAAAGCCGGTCGCAGTTCGTTACGCCTGGGCCGACAATCCGATCGCGAATTTATATAACAATGCCGGGCTACCCGCTTCGCCTTTTCGCACTGACGACTGGCCCGGAATTACAGTATCGCGCCGTTAGATTTACCCCCGAATGCACCTCCCGATAACCCGGCGTAGAGCGCCCGTCCCATCTTCCGTTCGATCGACGCCGGCCAGACGTGGGTGCGCATCAATGACGACCAGCACCAGTGGGGTCGCGCAGATGATACGGCGATCACTGGCGATCCGCGCATCTTCGGCCGCGTCTATTTCGGCACTAACGGCCGCGGAATCATCTATGGCGACAAGCAGTGATGGTCCAACGACGGGCGGCCACGGAGGGCCGCCCCTACAAATGAATTCTTCTGAGATCCTGTTGGTAATATGGAATCAACTGTAGGGGCGGCCCTCTGTGGCCGCCCGCGCAAGGGAGGAAGAGATGCGAAGACGGTTTCAAAGTTTTATCAGTCTGTTTCTGATCCTGGGCCTGTTGGTCCTTGCACCAATATCGTCGAAAGCCGCGAATGTTAGTGTCAATGTCGACTACACCAGCACACGCCAGACTGTCGAAGGTTTCGGCGCATCGGTGACATGGGTCGCCAATGACCTCGACTCATTCTCACCTGCAAAGCAGACACAAATACTCGACCTGCTCTACGACACATCGAAAGCCGGCGCGGGCCTGAGTTGGGTTCGCGTCGGAAGCTTCTTGTGCGACTTCAATCCCTCGCCAGGAGTTTTCGACTGGAACCATTGGGGAATTCAGAGTGGAATGCGGTGGCTTCAGCGAGTGAATACGGCGTATGGCGTGAACAAATACATGGTTTCTTCATGGAGCCCGCCTGCGTGGATGAAGGATAACAACTCCTGCACCAACGGCGGTCACGTGCTCTCCCAGTACTATCCAAATCTGGCAGCGCTCAAGATCCAATGGCTGAATAATGCGAAGGCGCAACTCGGTTTTGAGGCCCAGGTGGAGAGCGTACAGAACGAGCCGGATCATCGAGCTACGTACGATAGTTGCGAGTGGACCACGTCTGAAATGAACACGTTCATCGCGAATCATTTGCGGCCCGCGCTCGCATCGAGTGGCCTGAGTTCGAAGTTAATGGCGCCTGAGCCGTCTTTCTATTCCAACTTCGACAACGCGTGGGGATTTCCACTGCTCAACGATTCTGGCGTGCGTGCGGCAGTGTCGATCGTCGCGACGCACGGCTATGGTCGGACAGACAAGTTCGACACGCCTTGCGCCAGTTGCACGCAGTACAATAAGCCGATATGGCAGACTGAGGATTCGAACTTGGACGGAAAATACAATGGCAGCATCGACGAAGGGATGACTTGGTCCACCGAGATCTACAAGGCGCTGAACGGCGGACGGTTTAGTGCGTGGTTCTACTGGTGGGTGATGACTTTACAGAATGACAATCAGGGACTGCTTAACGTCAATCCGAGCACGGATTCAGTTCAAACGCCGAAGCGGCTCTACGTTGTCGGGCAGTTCAGTCGATTCATCCGGCCGGGCGCCGTAGTGCTCGCGTCCACTTCAAGCGACTCGACTCTTCAAGTGACTGCCGTGAGACCGACTACCGGCAGCGTTGCCGTCGTTCTTGCCAACACCGGAAGGAGCTCGCAAACAGTGACGGTGAACTTAACTGGCTTGAGTAACGCGCCGGGAACCGTGACGCCTTATCGCACGTCGGCGACGGAGAACCAGGCGCAGCTCAGTCAGATCAATGTTTCGGCGGGCGCGTTTACCATAACTGTTCCCACAAAATCAGTAGTGACAGTGATAGGTTAACCAAAGTATGGACCACAAAAAGGCACAAAAAAGCAAAGAACACTTCAATGAAATATTTTGTACTTGTGCCTTTTTGTGGCTGGCTTTAGTGGCGTGCCTCTTAACACTTCCCGCGCGCGCACAAAACTCTTATCAGGGGACATTGTCGATCCGTTTGGACCAGCCACGATGGGTCATCAATCGCAACATCTACGGTCAGTTCGCCGAACACCTTGGTCGTCTCATTTACGAAGGCATCTGGGTTGGACCAGATTCACCCATCCCGAACACGCGCGGATTGCGCAATGATGTTGTCGCAGCGCTGAAGGATCTGCACGTCCCGGTCCTGCGTTGGCCAGGCGGCTGCTTCGCCGACGAGTATCACTGGCGTGACGGTATTGGCCCACGCGACAAGCGTCCACGTCGGCCCAACGCGAGCTGGGGCGGCGTCGACACGAACGCCTTCGGCACGCACGAGTTCCTGGATCTCTGCGAGATGCTGGGAGCCGACGCTTACATCAACGGCAACGTCGGCAGCGGCTCGCCACAGGAGATGATGGAATGGATCGAGTACATGACGTCTGATGCTGATTCGGAATTAGCCAACCTGCGGCGTAAGAACGGTCGCGACAAGCCCTGGAAGATTCCTTACTTCGCCGTCGGAAACGAAACGTGGGGCTGCGGCGGAAACATGCGGCCCGAGTATTACGCCGACGTATACCGCCGCTATGCCACCTTTATCAAGAACCACTCCGGCAATCACATCCAGAAGCTCGCGGTTGGCGGTTACGACCAGAATTACAACTGGACTGAAGTGCTGATGTCACAAGCAGGGAAGCAGATGGATGGACTGTCTCTGCACTATTACACGCTGCCGACGGGCAACTGGGAAAAGAAAGGCTCCGCGACGCAGTTTGGCGAAAAGGAGTGGCACGCGACGCTCGTCAGGACGCTGCGCATGGAGGAGTACATTCAGAAGCACAGCGCGATCATGGACAAGTATGATCCAGAGAAGCGCGTCGGTCTCATGGTGGACGAGTGGGGCACGTGGTACGACAGCGAGCCGGGCCGCGACATGGGAGCGCTCTATCAGCAGAACACGTTGCGCGACGCAGTTGCCGCAGCACTCAATCTGAACATCTTTAGTAAACATGCGGACCGCGTGAAGATGGCGAATATCGCGCAGATGGTTAATGTGCTACAGGCAATGGTCCTCACTGACAAAGAGAAGATGGTGCTCACGCCGACCTATCACGTCTTCAGGATGTACAGAGTGCATCAGGGAGCAACGATGATTCCGGTCGATCTCAGCGCGCCCGAGTACAAGCTGGGCGATGCATCTGTTCCTTCGCTCAGTGCGTCTGCTTCGCGCGATAGTGAAGGGCGACTTCATGTCTCGATTGTCAACCTCGATCCTAACCAAGCCGCAGAGATCACGACGACGATTTGGGGCGGGGCGATCAGAAGCGTGACTGGAGAGGTACTCACAGCTTCGACAGTAAACGCGATGAACACTTTCGATCGTCCGAACACGGTCAAACCGGTGCCGTTCAGTAGCTATAAGCTTGAAGGCTCGCAACTGAGCCTGACTATTCCATCGAAGTCGGTAGTCGTTCTCGAGCTTAGGTGAGTGGTATTAGCCACGGATGCACACTGATATAAATCGGATTTTGCCTTTTGTTGCTTCTTGACGCTACTACCCGAGGCGTTTTCGCAGCGAATAATGCTTTCCTCCCTTTTGCGGAGGGAGTGTAGTCCTGCCCTCATGCAGTAGCAGGCAGGTCAAGTCTCTAAGTGCGGGCTCAACCAGGTGGAACTTGGCCATATGTAATGCCGTGCTCTAAATAGAATTTAAGCAACGTCAAAGCTTCTCCCCATCCTACCGCGCATGCAAGCGCGACGTTGAGATCCTCTATATTCGAACCATATCCCGTTTCTCTGAGTGTAACGAGAGTTCCAAGTCCAAGGCTTTTTAAAGTGAACGTGACAGTAGTAGGATGTCCCGCCGGCGACCACTGGAATGAAAAAGTGGTATCCAATTCAACATCGACTACAGCGCCGCCATCTTCTGTGGTCCAGCGCCCACCGCCGAAATTATTCCAACGAAATTGAATATGTCCGCCTGGCCGCAGATCAACCGTGGCACCTTGCGTAAACCACCCGTCCCAACCAATTGAAGTCGTAAGTGTTTCGTACACTCGCGATACCGGCGTTTCGATATACGTGCAATGATGAATTGTTGGACCTTCTTCGGTGCTTTTCATACTCGAATACCTGGCTCGCTAAAATCTTTTATTCACGCGGAGTGCCACCACAGCCACATGATAGGCCGGATGGGCATTGAGATGTGCTATTGAGAAAGTATTGCTATGAGCTCAATCGATGGGACCATTGCATAACATCCGCCGGTAAGACACACGAAATCTTGCGGTAGTTCAGTGTAATAGGAGGCAAAACCCCCTTGTCGCAAAGGAATTTGCAACGTGATACATCTGGTCCTGCTTAAACCAATAGCGTTCTGACCGGCAATCGGATCATATCCGCTGCCAAGCGTGGGAAAATTGGGATTACTCAACCAGTTGCGAAGAATAAACTCAAACTGCTTATCAATCGAAGATTGGTAACAGACAAACATTAATCCCACTCCGTCCTGCGATCTTTCATTTGTTTTGAACCCAATGCCTCGTCGCAGTATGTGGCGCTGTTCACCCACAGGCAGTATGCCTCTTGGGTTGGCTTTGAGAATATGGGAAAAATGAGGACATTCCAGTGTGCCCAAACGTTCAAACCGTTCTATATCAAGTCTACTTGTTTCCACATCATCCAGATAACGACCTTCAATGTTCCCGCCGACAAATGTCCCATTTGTCCAACGCCCAACGAATCTAGAGGCAATGTAAGCTTCATCAAAGACTGGTGCGACATCGTATTGGGAGGCAACTCTATTGAAGGTGTTTGCAATAAACCGTCTGAATTCCTCTTCTAATAACACGTAACGACGAAAAACGATGAAACTACAGTCATTGTATCCCGGGAAAACAGATTTGCTTGTTTCCGACTGCTCATAGCCGATCAAAAACTCTGACAAATTAGCGAATGTGGAATTGTCATGCTCGGTTGATTCCGGCAAATCAATCAATGGCAATCCTTGAAGATTGAGCTTCGCTCTGATTCGTGGTTGCGATATACCGTCGCGAAATCCGAAAGTTTCCCTTCCATTCGTCGATGAGCGAGCCCCGAGTTCTTGCCATATTTCCGAAAACCCACCTAGTACTTCCCGATAATGATCTCGTTTTAGGAAGAGATCGGTGAGATCGTCAGCCGCGATCATTAACACCATGTCCGGCTCACTGGACTCATCCGCCCCAAACTTCCAGCGATTCACATTAAAGTCGATTACATCACCGAGCCGCGAAGCTCGTTTCCTCATTCCTTCTATAAAGGCTGTCCCTCCGAGCTCTGGCGCATTTGGCCAAAGTTTTGTCAGCCCTTTCCAAGATAGCGAGAGGTTAATCCAGGTTGCTTTCAGGGAAGGAACACGTTTGCCGCGTACTTTGGATTCACGATATGAATAGTTAAACAACCAAACCTGATTCAAAGTAGAAACATCGTCAACGATCAGTCTAAGTGCTTTTCGACACAATGCGACATCGTTGATTTTGAGAAAAAGAAACAGTTGGAATGGCTTCTTGAAACCAGCAAGCGAGTCGCCCTGTACATTGTCGGAGCGAATGATTGGTACCTCGGTGCTGTTTCTGGAAGTTTGCGGAGAATCACTCATTGCAGTTTCCACAACTCGAGTGAGAAATCCTCAAAGCGAACTCGCCGATCAAATGCAAAACCAGCCTTGGTATAAAACCGTTTTCCTTTTGAGTTTTTCTCATATACGAGCGTTACGACAGGAATTTGTGAATTTCGTCGCAAGCGGCTGAGGACATCCTCGGTCACACGAACCGGTGCCCCTGTACCTCGTGAGGAAAATCGAAAGAAGATCATAAATTCAAGGCAAGCGCTTCCATCCAGTTCAAAGGGTTGAAGAGTGACAACTCCTTCTAAGAGACCATCCGTATCTAAAACGCCAACGACGGTGCGCAACTCCGCATGAGGTCGAGTGTCATCGTCGAATAACGCCATAGTTTCTTCAAGCGTAAATGAGTACCCTGGTGGCACAACGTCACCCTTGCTGCATCCTGATATTAGGGAATGAACTTCCGCAACTCTTTCCTTGCCGATTGCAATGGCACGTGTGCCGTCGGATAAAATCTCCATTAGCTCCTCGATTATTCGAATGGATCGACGTTGAAGTCGCCATCTCCTGCATAGTCCAGCCGCCCTGCTTGTGATCCATGACAGACGATCTCGTTGACGTCTAACAGTCCATCACCGTTGTGATCCGAAATTTTGCCGCGAAACGTACCGCAGATATAGCAATTCACTAGGTCAGCGGTGGCTGCCTCTACCGGGCTGACCAGTTGAACTGTGCCTGGAAAGACATCACCGTACGACAGATAGTGTTTGATGCTTGCATGAGCCCACCCAAAATATTGCCCGCGGACGTCGGAAACGACAGACCGCCTTTCCGGTGTTATGTCCGTAGGAATTGGACTATCGTGGTTTGATTCGAGTCGTTCAAAGATTTGTATGGTGCGACCTACAGTAGTCGCTGTGCGGTTGCCCGCAATTGGCACAAGGATTTTATTCTCGGGGTCCTCCTCGACTCTCCCGCTAAGATATGTGGGATGCAAGGCTTTCATAAGATACCTGTGCTGTGTTCTACCGTCGGAGGATTTCCATGACTTGCCCGCAAACGGATAGATTTCATAATGAGTAGTGCCATCTGGATGATAATTGAAGTATGCCTTTTCGATTGTGAGATTCGTCATAAAGGTCTGTTCGCACGTACATGCCATTACACGGCCTTGAATATGTGAAAACCAGAGCGGTGAGAGTACGATTCTAAGATCTCTACCAAAAGCCGAAACGACCGCGAATCCTGCAATCTGAAGCGGAAGCGTCTGATCAAAACGGCGGCCAGGTACGAATATGCCCGATCGATACTCAGATTGAAATGTTATCCCAGTGATTTCCGAAAGATAGAGCTTCGCCCAGTCGCGAACCTCACGGTCGTCATCACGAAGTGCAGCTTGGATGAAACCTGGTGCGTGGGAAGCGCATACTTTAAGCGAGAGCCAAAGCAGATTCGACCTGACCGCGCCATTTGGTTCGTGCTCCATTACTTTCCGGAGTAGCTCAAATCTATTTGGGATATCGCGATATAGTAATTCCCAAACAGCACGTTCACGTTCGCGCGCTTCAATATGAGTAAATGCACATTCCTCTAATTCCTGATTGGTGCGCATATCAAACGATGGCAGATCGAGGATTCGACTGCTTATCGATACTGCTTCAGCTTCATCGATGCAGAAAGCTTCTTCTTTATTCTTTGCTCTAATCCATTCTGCTAAGGTGTTTTGCATTTTTGAAAGCTCCTCCAGTCAATAACGTGCTATGGAATAGCATAGACACCTGAGATCGCATCGAAGGAATTACGCATGCCTAAATGCCCATGCATTATTGGCGAAAGATCGTATCGATGAATGACTTTTCGCTCGCGCAGATCGAATTCAATAAGCTCACGATTGCAACATTCCGCTGTAAAGAGGCGGGTGCCCAGGACACTACCTATATTGGAAAAAAACTGTGGCGACTCATTGGTGGCCTGGAGCAGCTTCTCAGCCTCGCCAGTCTTTTTGTTTATTAAAATGACTGCACTATGAGTTCGCTGATCCCATTCATTTTTGGTCGCTATGATGTAGTCGTCATCAACAGGATAAACACCCAAAAGGGCGCCGCTCATATTGCCTTCTCTCGGATATACTGTTTTCCGTTCTCCTGTGGATAAATCCAAAGCTATAATCTCTCCGTCTTGATTCTCCTGGTCTCCGTTCGCGATCCAAAGAACATTCTCTCCATCAATAAAGGCACAAGTTGGATCTAGAAGGTATTTGCCACGGGCCAGTATTTCGATTGATCCGGTCACGGAATCCACGGAGTAAATCCGGCCGGAACCACCGAAGTCGGCGAAGTCAGCTATTACCAGTTTTCCATCCGGACGAACTTGAATTGAATAAGGATCAACAATTTCACCTCGTTCTGCGATGGTTTTTAGGAGGTGCTTTCTCGGGTTGACAACGACTATTCCTCCCCAATTACCAAACGCAGCGTCGGTGATGGATGTGCCTGTGCGGATCCCGGAAAGCGTACAGAAGACATTGCCATTTCGATCGGGAGCAACTGACCAGAGAAGAGTCCCCGGTCCCCAATTTAATTCAAAGACATAGGTGAAACGTTTTATTTCCTGGGAAAATAGATAACAGATATTGTCGGGATGCACATTAAAGAGAAGATCTCCCGACTTGAAACGTACTGCGTTGTTTATTTGTCCGTAAACTCTGCCGTTACGTGCTGGAAATGTTGCCTTATAACCCTCGAACTCTACCTGAGTCCCCCAGGGATAATGACGCCAGGAAGAACTGCTTCTGTGCTCCGAACCTTCAGGTGTAGTTGAAGAGTCTGTCCAATCTATTTGCGACACAATGTACTCCTGATCACGTCTTAGTGGTTCTAAGATCGGTTGAACCTAACTGTTTATCTGAAAGTTGAACACGTAAAATGAGTCGAAGCAGTCAGCGACACGAATCCTATGGCTCAACTCAGTCAGATATGGATACTAATGTTAATGGAAATGGAGTAGTCAATACTTCTCCCAAATTGCTGAATTGATAAATAAGGCCGCGGAGATGGTATTTCCGCTGATAAACGGAACGGCGCACCTCTTCCCAAGGCGAAGGACCACTTAGAACTATGATCCAAGATGAGAAGCGTCATTCACGCTCGGTTAAGCAAGTTCAAGTTGATGGTTCTAAGTGCGGCATTTCGAAATCGAATCGCGTCCGGTAAAGCAAGCGACAAACAATAAAGCGAACTCTTTCCGGCAGTTCCAGCCTGCTATTGCGGCGCGCCGAGGAATGAGGCGAGGCGCAGTAGGTCGGCGAAGACACCTCCGGCTGTTACTTCCGGCCCGGCACCCGGGCCTCTTACGATCATTGGCTGAGAGTTGTATCGTACAGTTTGGAAGGTAACAATATTGTCGCTGCCGGTGAGGCTTGCGAACGGGTGATCAATCGGATAGCTCCGCATCTGAGCTGACATGTCACCGTTACTATCGATCGTACCAACGTACCGAACAACCTGACCTCTATCGCGCGCCGAGCTCAACAATTCCGCAATTGTCTGATCGTGTTTACCGAGTGTGTTCAGATACTCTTCAACGGTTCCTGCGCGCAAATCTTCAGCAACCAAACTTTCCACTTGAACTGCATCCATCTCTACTTCGAGGCCCATCTCCCGCGCAAGGATGATGAGTTTGCGTGCGACGTCCACACCCGACAAGTCTTCACGGGGATCCGGTTCGGTCAGGCCTAACGAGTGCGCTTCTCGGACCACTTCGGAGAAAGTACGGTGACCATCAAGCGAGTTGAAAATAAAAGAGAGTGTGCCTGAGAGCACGCCCTCAATCTTGATAATTTCATCTCCTGTTTCTACCAGTCCGCGAAGCGTCTGAATAATTGGCAGCCCCGCGCCAACATTTGTTTCGTAAAGGAAGTAACGTTGATGTTTGCGTGCGGTTTCACGCAAGCTGCGATACACGGGGAATGGTCCGGCATTACTCTTTTTGTTAGGCGTGATGACGTTGATGCCTTTGGAGAGCCAGTCTTCGTAATGCGTGGTTAATTCCGCACTGGCGGTCGCATCGATCAGTACCGCATGTGGCAGGTGAGCGGCGTTAACGTGATTGATAAAACTCTCGAGGTCGGCCGTTTTCGAGCTCTCCGATAACTCATCGCGCCACCGGTCGAGCGCGAGGTGCCGGTCGGCCAGGATCATCTTGCGACTGTTCATGATGCCGCGCACTCTTAAGTCGATACCCCGATGTCGCTTGAGTTCTTCGATTCGAGTTTGAAGTTGGCTCAGAAGAGTGCCGCCTATCAAGCCGGTGCCGATCACGCCGATTGAAAGAGTCTGGTTCGAGAGATAGAAAGCAGAATGGAGAGCTCGCAACGCTTTCGTTGCTTCATCCTGTTCGATGACTGCGGAAATGTTTCGTTCGGACGATCCTTGCGCAATGGCCCTTACGTTGATGCCGGCTTTGCCGAGCGCACTGAAAAATTTTCCGGCCATGCCCAATCTCTCGATCATGCCGTCGCCAACCATGGCAATGATGCAACAACCCTCCGTCAGGTCGACTGTCTGAACCTCTCCACGTTGCATCTCGATAATGAACGTCTCTTCAACTGTCTTCTTTGCGAGCTCTGCGTGTACACGCGGAACAGCGAAGCAGATCGAATGCTCAGAGCTCGCCTGCGAGATCATGACAACGGAGACATCAACTGCACGCAGAGCACCGAAAAGTTTGTGGGCCACACCCGGAATGCCGATCATCCCGGTGCCTTCCACGTTGATTAGGACCATGTCTTCGACTGCCGCAAAACCTTTTATCGGCACGTCCATTGGTGAGGAGGCGGATATTTTTGTCCCCGGAGCGTCAGGCTTGAAAGTGTTTTTAATCCAGACCGTGATGTTGTTCGCGATCGCCGGCGACATCGTGCTCGGATGAATAACCTTCGCTCCGAAGTACGCGAGCTCGGCGGCTTCCTGGTAGGAGAGTTCAGGTATGATTACAGCATCCGCAACTCGTCGCGGATCGGCGCTGAAAACCCCATCGACGTCCGTCCAGATCGTGACGGAATCAGCGCCCAGTAGTGCACCGAAGATCGATGCTGAGAGATCACTGCCATTTCGCTTCAACGTAGTTGCGACGCCGTCATGCGTAGAGGCGATATAACCGGTGATTATGACAAAGTCAGTCTCGAGACCATGTGCCTGCAAATTCTGCTTTGAAAGCTCCCAGTCGATCGCAACAGTATTGGTATCCGATTCGACTACGAGAATCTTTCGGGCGTCGAGCCAACTCGAGCGGTGGTTTCGAGATTCGAGATAGGCGTGAAGGAGTTGAGCCGACCACAACTCGCCGTGGCCTGAGACGAATTCAATGATGCGCTCGGAAGTGAGTCTTGTGATCCAAACGCCTCTCAGCACTTCTTTGATGGCGTTGAAATCGGAGACGAGAGTTTCTCTGAGAGTTTGTGCGTGTGGAAGTTGTAGTCCGGCGATGGTCTCGAGATGTCGATCTTCAAGGTCCTGGAGTTTCTGTAAGTATGAGTCGTCCTGAGTGGCAGCCAGATTCACCGCTTCGATGAGTGCATTGGTGACGCCACTCATGGCCGAAACCACTACTGCAACACGTTCGCCGGATCGTTGCGAGAGAACGATTTCACTGGCCGCTCGATAACGATCGGCATCGGCGAGACTGGTGCCGCCAAATTTGTGAACTGTCCATCCTGCACTCATATCGCGGCCTGCCTTGGAAGAGTCGTCGAGTAAAAAACGTTAAGGTAGTTCAAATCGCGGCGCGTTGGCAAAACATTTTCGCCTCCACATGAAGTTCATTCGGGTAGACTAAAGCGTTAAGACCTAAGAGAATGGCCGACCATGAAGAAGGTCCATCTAATATTCGGAGCATGTGTCGTGGTTGCTTTCCTGTTGACGGGCCAATACATGGATAAATACCACAACCATCTGGTTGGCGTAGCGGATGGCCCAAGATTGCTCTACCGCACCAGACACATCTTTATATTGTTATCAGGTTTGCTCAACCTTGGAATCGGGGCTTACTTCACTTATCGAATCGAGATGTGGCAACGAACAATACAACTGCTCGGTTCATTACTCATCTTCGTCGCATCATTCCTGTTTATTATTGCGTTCTTCTACGAACCAAACTTGGGCACTCTGCGCACGCCGCTCAGCCATTGGGGAACGTACTCGATCGCTACGGGTGCGGTGTTGCACGTTCTGAGTGGTATACGTCGCCATGAAGACGTGTCGAAGATTTGAATGGCAATCAGTCTCCTCAAAAGTTTATTGCACAATATCGGCGTCGTCCTGGGAAGCCTTGGGCTTGCGTACCTGGGAACAATTATCGATTCACTGTTGGGGATTTCAGGATTCTCCTCCGCGATTGCTGTGGCGTTCGGCGTTTTGCTCCTCTTGCTTGGGTTTCTGTTGCGGATATGGGCGGTGGTCTATTTTTACAACCACAACATGCGTGTGATTTCGCTCGAACCTCAGGGTTCGCTGGTGACCGGTGGTCCATATCGCTATTCGAGAAATCCTCTGTATCTTGGCGGAAACGTGTTTTGTTTCTTCGGCGCAGCCTTGGTAGTTGGATCACCAACGGCATTAATACTGACGATAGTTCACCTTCCTTTCGTAAATCTCATGATCCGTCGTGAGGAGAGACAGTTGGAGCGAAAGTTCGGCGATCGGTTTCGGGCATACAAAAAACACGTGCGACGCTGGCTTTAACTCAGTAATCCATTC
>DASUYO010000346.1:0-28475 GCA_036377375.1 Pyrinomonadaceae bacterium | reverse complement strand
AAACAAGGTCTACTGGGACTACTGGGAATATCAGTACTCATTACTTGCCCGCGCTCTTCTGTGGGCTGCGGGACGAAACATTTCCGTCCACATTGAGTCGCTGAGCGCCAACGAAGAAGGCATCCAACTATCGCTGAATGCGTTGAGTGAGGGAGCTGTGCGGATCGAAGTGAACGGACGAAATGAGTTTGGACAATCACTCGGTTCAACTAAGGTCGAAAAGAGTCTCAAACCCGGATCGAATTCCATGGAGATAGCCGCGTCAAAACTTCAATCTCCTGCCGGCTGGTCTGGAGGTCAACCCGGAGGTCGGCAGATATTCAACGTCATCATTCGCGACGCTGCCGACAACTCGACACTGAACTGGGGCGCGGCCACCTTCAGCACTCCGAAGCGCGCCATGATGACCAGCACCAAAACGGCTGTCGATGTTTACAAGTGTGGTGAGACGTTGAGCGCCGTGTTACGAGCGAGCGGAAATCTGAACGGACTGCAAATGCGCATGCAGGTTTGGGATGACTTAGGCCGGTTACTCGGCACGATTTCCGCGCCTGCTCGTGGTGAACGAACCTTTACTTTTCCACTGAAAGATTTTCTTGGCAAGTTCGCCCTGGTCCAGAGTGAACTGGTGAACGATCGTGGCGCCATCATCGATCAAATACGAGCCAAGCCGGCTATGGTGGTCCAGGACAAACGCCGCCCGAAGGAGTACACCGCACTCGTTTCATTTGGCGGAACGAAACATTATCTGCAAGACGCGCAGATGAAGATGGTGCGTGGTGCGGCCGCCGATACCGGATTCACCTGGTCAAACGACGTTGACAATTCGCTGAACATTCCGCGCGGCACGTTCGGAGTTTATTGGTACGATCGTGGGCCAACCACTCCCGAGGACATGGAGCGCGCGATTGCCGATTATCAGAAGACTGGTGATTTTGACGCACTCGGTTACTTAACTAAAAAAGAACTCTACAAACGGACCGGCGACAAAAAGTTTCTACAGCGAACGCCTTCGTTCAACGATCCGGTTGTACTGAAGAGTCTTGCTGACATCGTTCGCGCCTCGGCTCGCAACAAAGCGCGGTACAACATGGATTACTACTTTGTCGGCGATGAAGGCTCCTTAACGTCATACGGCGATGCTGTCGACTTTGACTGGAATCCACATACTCTCGAGGATTTTCGTGTCTGGTTAAGGCAACAGTACGGAAGTCTTACCGAGCTGAATAAAGAGTGGCGCACGAGTTTTACGGATTGGAATTCGGTTGTGCCTTACACAACCGAAGAAGCCAGGAAGAGCAGGAACTTTGCTCCCTGGGCCGATCACCGAACTTTCATGGAGGTCACGTTCGCGAGAGCTTATCAAACAGCTCGCGACGCCGCGATCGAAGGAGACCCGGATGCGCATATTGCAGTCTCCGGCACGCAGGCTACGAACGCTTACGACGGCGCCGACTGGTCGCGTCTTGATCGTGTAATCGATGATTTTCTTTCCTATGACGGTGGTAATCAGTGGGACATGCATCGCTCTTTCGCGAAGCCAAACGCGATGATTGGTTTCTGGACCGGATATGGATCGCATGGACTGGCTGTTCAGAATGCGATTTGGACCGCGGCAATTCATAACGTCCTGCATCCGAATATCTTTTGGATGTACTCGTTTTTGAATCCAGACATGACTTACTCAGCGTCCGCGCGTGACATGGGAAAGGCTTTCAGCTCGCTCAGGTTCGAGGGTATTGGAAAGTTATTGATGGAATCGGTCCGGCAACAAGACGGAATTGCGGTTTACTATTCGATGCCTTCAATTCACGCGGCGAGCATTCTCGGTTACCACCAACGCAGCAGCGACGATGACGACGAAACACCCGATAAAGCTCGCTTGAGCTTTTCAGCAAACCGCGATGGGTGGGTCAAGACGATTAAGGATCTCGGTCTACAGTTTGACTTCGTGTCGTCAGAGGATGTTGCAACGAGAGGGATCGATAATGACAAATACAGAGTCGTGATCCTCCCGCTTGCATTTGCTCTGTCTAACGAAGAAGTTGAGCGACTCACGCAGTTTGTTGCACGTGGTGGTGTGGTGATTGCGGACGCAGCTCCAGGATGGCTCGACCAGCACTGCGCATGGCAAACCAATGACAAGTTAAACAAACTATTCGGTATCGCTACTGTTGATTCAAACAAGCGTGAGTTAAAACTTACCTCTGGCGAAGTTACAACCTCGTCGCAGGGTAATGCCTGGGGATTGCCGCGGGAACTCTCAGGCATACGTCTCGCCGAACTTGACATAAAGGTTTCTGGAGGCACAGCTCTGCTTAAAGTTGGAAACGCAGATGCGATGATTGTAAACGGCTCCGGAGCGGGCTGGACCATTTACCTCAACACCGTCTGGGATCAGTATCCAAAAGCGCGTGCAGCAAAGTTTGGTGGAGCAGCTTATCGCCAGCTGCTGAGTGCCGTTCTTAACAAGGCCGCCATACGAGCCTCCGTTCAGGTGACATCGCCCGACGGTCAACAAGTCCCACAGACACAGATCGCTCGCTACAAATTCGGCAACGCTGAGATCGTCACCATTGTCAAAGAGAACGTTGCTCTCGCAGGGATGGTCGGGCAGGATGGAGTTACGACTTACAACGATGCGAACCTGGGCCAGGTCGCGAAGCAGGAGTTGACGATCAAACTGCCGCGGAAATCGTACGTGACTGATGTTCGATCAGGTAAAAAACTCGGTTTTACTGATGTGGTGCACAGCTCAATATTAATCGGCGACGCGTTGGTATTGGCCTTAGCTCCCGATGTTAATGAGCTGAAGTTTGATGGTCCTCTTTCCGCGCATCCTGGCGAACATGTTTCCCTCAGTTTGAGCTCGACTATCCCGGGCACGTCTCTGGTGCGTTGCCATGTTTACGCACCGGACGGATCTCATTTATCAATCTATTCAAACAACGTACTGCTGCAAAACGGTCGCAGCACGTTTACATTGCCGTTTGCGTTGAATGATGCACCAGGCAAATACGTCATTCGTGCTACGGACGTCGTGACAGGCGCAGTGGTGGAAAGAACAATCGAACTCAGATGATCAGAAATAAAAACCGTAGTGGAGTTCAAGCTTAGTTCAGAGTTCAAGCTTTAGCTTGCGGCCCTGAAACCTAACCAACAACCTAAGGGTTGAACTCTGAACTATTCGTGCAGCCGGTTGATTTCAAAATTGCAAATTAAAATGGCGAGGCAAGTGAGTGCAGTTAGAAGTTTTCGATACAAAGCGTGAACTTGGCGAGGCTGCTGCGAGAGACGCAGCCCGGATCATCAATCAAGCGATCCGCGAGCGCAACAGTGCTTACGTGATTGCTGCTACAGGAGCGTCTCAATTTGAATTTCTTGACGCGTTGAGCGTTGAAAAGGTCGAGTGGAGTAAGGTCATCTTCTTTCATCTGGACGAGTACGTTGGATTGCCTGAATCGCATCCCGCGAGCTTCCGGCGATACCTTAAAGAAAGAATCGTCAGTCGCTTTCATCCACAGGCTTTTCATTTTATCAACGGTGAGGCAGACAGCGTTTATGACGAATGTCGTCGCGTTGGTCAATTAATCGCGCAACAAACGATCGATGTCGCATTTGTGGGCATCGGCGAAAACGGACATCTCGCCTTTAACGATCCGCCGGCAGACTTCGATACTGACGAACCTTACATTGTTGTGAATCTCGATGAGGCGTGCCGCCAACAACAAGTGGGAGAGGGTTGGTTCAAGAGCATCGACGAAGTTCCGGCTCGGGCCATCTCCATGTCGATCAAACAAATACTCAGAAGCCGCGAGATTCTATGCATTGTTCCTGACCAGAGAAAGGCGGAGGCGGTAAGAGCCTGTGTCGAGCTGGATGTGACTCCACTGCATCCCGCCTCGATATTGCAGAAGCACGAAAATATGAGGCTCTATCTCGACCGCGAATCGGCGTCACTTCTCAAAGTTCAATCATAGTCCCGCCTCGGTTTGGTACTGGTTCAGTTTGAAATTAGTGGACGTCCGTAAATAAGGGCTTTGCCTCAAAAGTCGGACGTCGGGCTTGGACACAGTCAGTACAGGGAGCGGTAGCGACCTGGTCAGTGATCAGCATGCGATATTTTCTAACGATTCTTAACTCCCATCGTTGACCAGGTCGCTACCGCTCCCTGTACTGACTGTGTCCAAGAATGATCGAGGCTTTTGAGGCAAAGCTGTAATAAGTTTATTCACGCGGTGTTCGTAGCGCGTTGATGATTTCTTCGGCATTGTCTCCGTTCACCAGTTGTACTAAACGCTCTTCCGGAATGCCGGCGATTCGTCCGAGGAGAATTCGTGCAGTGCTGGCATGTCCGGGATTTCGCCAACGAGCCATCTCGACAAGTGAAGGCACTGCGTCGTTACGTAATTCAGAAAGCAGCCTGCGGTCTCTGCTTCTCGTCAAACTCGTGAGCAGCCATGCCGCTTTATTCCGGTCAGTCCAGGATGGGGAACTAACCATTCTGATGAACGGCCACGCGGGAATTTGAGCGGCCACTCTCGGACTCGATTCCGCAAGCGCTCCTAAAGCCCGCGTCGCATTGTTTCGCACTCCGTCGTCAGTGTCGTGGCTCGCACGCACGAGATCCGCAATCTGCTGCTTTGATTGACGCGCATACCCCAACATGTACGCCGCAACGCTGCGTTGTCGTGCATCCCTCGACGAGTTCAACACATCACGAATTAATTTTTCATGTTGAATAGCATACGTATGAACCGCGAGCTGTTTGGCACGCAGATCGGGATCGCTCGTCGAAAGAGCAAAGCCCTGTGAATACTCTTCGGCCGTATTTCCTTTTACTACCGCTGCCGTGAGCGCCGCCATTGTCTGCTCGTAGAGATCGGTGACGCTGGTTGGGAATTGAATCTTCGACCTTGGAACTGGATTGCGTTTTGTGCCTTTGCTGGAAACACCAGGGAGCCCGATATAGATCATGTAGTTTCCCTGGGCATCGCAGCACACGGGAGAGACATCAGTGGGCGGAGAATGGAGAGTGGATCGGACCGCTTTGTCGATCGACTCAATTGTCTCAGCTCCGCGGTAAGGTTCTCCTACCCGAACCGGTATTGCGGATTTAATTAGATCGAGGTCGAGCTCAAGGTAACCGTAAAAGTCGATCGATCCTATCCGCCTTGGCTGGTCCTGGGCTATGACGACCGACGCGAGGCTGAGTGTGACAAAGAAGACCGCGCGGGCCATTTTTACCTGCATTATGACACCTCAAAATCTGCTACACGCGCTTGGCCCAATGCCGCTGTGACTGATATTATTAGCCGGTCTCATCGGTTTTTTCATTATACTTCGCTAACTATTGCCGGGCGCACGGCACCCAGTGGGCCGACATAAAGCGCGTTGCCGCTTCGATTCCTTAACAAATGTTTTCGAGACACTATTCTTTACTCCCGCATGCTTCGTCGTATCGTCGGTTATTCCTGCTGACGATACTCCTCTCCGTCATCGCAGTTCTTCCAATTGCGCAGAGAGCTGAACGCCAGTCTCAAGGTCCGCGCTCGCAACGACTCGCAGCTCCGCCGCAACGAACCAAGAACGCATATCCAAACGCGGTACCGGGCGAGATTCTGGTGCGTTTTCGTCCCGATTCGAAGGGCAAGCGATTAGGCAGTCAAGTATTGATCGAGAAAACCGGCCGCCAAATCCCGCTGTTGATTAAAGCCCTAAGCCCGGCTTTCGAGATTGTAGAAGGCTTGCGTGTCGCACAAGTCAATCCTGCCGATACCAGCAATGCCATCGAAGCACTCCGTGCGCGTCCCGACGTCATGTATGCGGAGCCTAACTTCATTCGGAAAGCGCTCGTCACCCCAAACGATCCGCGATACCCGCAAATGTGGGGACTCAACAATACCGGGCAACCATCAACCGTTGGCGGAAATCCCGGAACGCCCGGCAACGACATTCGCGCGGAGCAGGCATGGAACATCACGACCGGTAGTCGAAGCGTTGTTGTCGGAGTTATCGATTCCGGAATCGATATTAATCACGAAGACCTGCACGACAATATTTGGACCAATCCGGCTGAGGTCCCTGGCAACGGCATCGATGACGACGGGAATGGATTTGTCGACGACATCCATGGATGGGACTTTGCGCATGACGACGCAACGGTCTTCGATTACACCGAACCTTCTTATCCGCCATCTGATAGCTACGCCGGCGACTTCGACGATCACGGTACGCATGTGGCCGGCACGATCGGCGCAACTGGAAATAACTCATTGGGTGTTGTCGGAGTGAATTGGCAGGTAAGTGTGCTGCCTCTCAAATTTCTGACGGAAGAAGGAACAGGAACATCTGCTGATGTGTTGAAGGCCTTTGCTTATGCCAAAGCGATGAAACAGCTCTGGGACTCTTCCGGCGGTACCAAGGGCGCGAATATTCGAGTTCTTAATAATAGCTATGGTGGCGGCGGATTTTCTCAAGCCGAGCTCGATGCAATTCGTGCGTTGAGCGATGCCGGCATCCTGTTCGTGGTCGCGGCCGGCAATGAAGATCTCTTCAACGATCTATATCCGACTTATCCGACGAATTACATTTCTCCAAACCTGATCTCAGTCGCAGCTTCGGCCGGCGGTGGATATAAGGCATTCTTCTCAAACTGGGGTGAGGCCACGGTAAACGTCACTGCGCCCGGTGAATACATCCTCAGCACCACACCGAAGAACACTTACAACTTCTTCAGCGGAACTTCGATGGCCGCCCCCCACGTTTCCGGCAGCGCAGCATTGGTTTGTGCGCAGTTCCCGAACATCACGATGCAGAAGCTGCGCTCGTTAATCATGTACAGCGGATATGTCGCTCCCTGGCAATACCAATATGTGTATCCGATTTCGACCGGACGTGCTGTAGACGCAGCCAAAGCCTTGCAGAGTGTCAACAGTCCGGACGTAACGGCGCCCGGCGCGGTCAGCAATTTGAGCGCACAAATCAGCGATATATTTCCAAACTATACGTTAGGCTGGATTGCGCCCGGAGATGACGGAAATGTTGGAAAGGTGGCCGCTTACGAAGTTCGTTTCTCGGATACAAGCCTCAACGATGCGAATTTCGATCTAGCGACACCTTTGGCTGGTCCAGTGCCGAACGATCCTGGTGTTCCTCAAGGTGTCACTGTCAGAGTCCCGTGGCGACACCCTTCAGGTTTCATCGGAGTGCGAGCAGTGGATGAGGTTGGAAATAAAGGTCCGATTTCGTCTGTACCGATTTCAGTGAGCGCAGACGTCGGCGATCCTTACACGATTGCGGAATCAGCGGCCGCTCCAGTTTCCACCGGGGGCAATCCGATGTTGCTGATCGGCGATGATGAATTCAAGTCGATCAATTTGCCCTTCACGTTTAAGTTTTATGGCATCGACTACACCTCAGTTACGGTATCCACAAATGGCGCGTTGTATTTTGGTTTTCCGCCTACGTTCGATGCACCAAGTTCTGAACGAATGTTGAACGGACTGCGAATGATCGCCGGGCTATGGGACGATCTCCGAACTGACCGGCGCGCGGGCGATGATATCTACACGGTCCAGGATGCGGATCGCATAATCTTTAGATGGCAGGCGGTGACCTACGACACGCCGACTGGACGAACAACAACGCGTGGTGAGAATCCGGTAAGCTTCGAGATTGAACTTCGGTATGACGGAACCATTACGGTGCGGTATGGCGACGGCAATCAGAAAATGTTTCCGGTGGTTGGTATTGGTGGTGGCTCGCCGGAACCGTATGTTTCGGACTCGCATACGTCCGAAGGCAATTTGAAAAATCTCAGCAATGCGGCGACTGTCGTTTTCGCGCGTCGCAGTCCAGTTCAACGCAGCGTGCTGACCGTGGCCTCATTGAATCCATCCAGCGGAATCAGCATCAATGTCACTCCGAATGACGTTTCAGGTGCAGGCAATGGCACAACTCAGTTCACTCGTACTTACAATCCGGGTGTTTCCGTAACTCTCGAGGCGCCACAAGCAGTAAACGGAAACAATTTTCAAAAGTGGCTCAAAGACGGTCAGGATTGGAGCGGAAGTCGCTTTACATCAATACAGGCTGGCAACGGCAATCACACGATGACTGCTGTTTACATCGCGCCACCCATCCTTACAGTTACATCTTCCAATCCGGACAGCGGTGTGAACATAACAGTCACTCCAACTGACAATAATGGATCGGGAAGCGGCGCCACACCATTCACACGAACGTACAACCAGTCTACGAGCGTGAATTTGACCGCGCCGAGCACTGTCGGCACCAGCGCTTTTTGGAAATGGCAAGTCGATGGCGTCGACTATGTGCAGAATGAATTCGCAACGCTAACAATGAATGCCAACCACACCGCAACGGCCATTTACATCACCCCAACGCCGACGCCAACGCCGACTCCCGTCCCAGGGGCCACTACGCAACCAATTGCATTCGTCAAACTTGGCAGTTCGCCGAATAGCGTTTCGCCGAATATCACCGCCGACATTTTCATCGCAAACGTGGATGGCACAAACATCGTGAATCTCACGGATGCACCGGGCGAAGACGGAGACCCAGCGTGGTCTCCAGATGGAACAAGGCTCGCGTATACCTGCCAACGGCAACCTGACGGCAGCACTAGACCTCCATCGCGCATCTGCGTTTGTAACGCCGATGGAACAGGATTCGCTGTATTATCCAACACTCCTGCTGAGGACTATGGCCCAGCCTGGTCGCGCGACGGAACCCAAATCGTTTTTACTACCGTTAGCTCAAACTTGCAGACCGTACTTTCCATCATGAATGCGGATGGCACGGGTCGCTTTCCAATTCAAATCTTCGGGGCGGCCCATCCCGACTGGTCTCCTGACGGTTCATCGCTTGTGTTTGATAGCTTCAACGCGATTTGGACTTATAACAGGATCACGCAAACCAGCCTGCGGCTAACGAATACGAGAGGTGATTACCGACCTCGCTACTCGCCTAACGGATCAAAGATCGTCTTTCAGAGCATCCGCGACGGAGGAGACCCGGAGATCTATATCATGAATGCCGACGGCACGACGCAAACGCGGCTTACGAACAGTTCATCGTACGATACAACACCGGCCTGGTCACCGGATGGCACAAAGATTCTCTTCACCTCGGGACGAAATGATCCTATCAGCAGCCCGTCACTTTATGTGATGAATCCCGATGGCAGCAGCCAGACCCGCGTGACTGCCGGCCGCGATGGCGTCTGGCGCCTCACTCCGGCCGCACCGGGAGCGCCCGTTATATTCACCGAAGAAGGTACGGGCAATGCCGCCGCTATTAATTCAGTAACTTTTCTCCGCGCGCCTTTTCAAATCCTTGATACGCACAACTTCAGCCTCGATGGTCACGCGCGCATAACTCTGCTCACGTCGAGTCTGGGAATTATCTCGCCGCCGATTCCGCAAACATCAACGTTGTCCGTACAAGCGAACGGGATTAACTTGCCTGTTGAAAATGTTGGACCACTTACCGTAGCCGGGACGAATGGCTCGTACATAATCGTCAGACTTCCTGACGGATTACCAACAGGCGACCTTTCGTTGACCGTCACTCTGCGCGGTCTCACCAGTAGCCCAGCAATCTTGAAGATTGGCCCATAGCTATCGTGGAATGGTGAAGAGTTCAGAGTTCAAGCTTTTAGCTTGCTCTTTCAAAGGCAGCAGCCTAAAGGCTGAACTCTAAACTTTTCCCCATCCATCTATAGTACCTGCGGTGGTTCAACAGCGGACTGGCAGAGGTTCGTTTAACCAATGCAATGATCATCGGTTTCGTTGCTGCATTTTAATTCTTGTCTCATTATTCTTAATTCGCTGCTTGATCAGCTTCTTTATGAGTGTGACCGGAAGAGGCTTGTCGAGTGGAAAGCGAATACTTCCCTTAGCCGTTTCGTAATTCTGAAAATCATGCCTCTGTTCTTCGGTTAACGCACCATATAAGCCAATATGTGATTTGTATGCGGCAAATCCCACCAGTGCTCGCTGGTATTTGTAATACGGCATTCCATAGCTAATGCCTTCCTCGGCTTCGGGTGCCACAGCCTTAATGGTCTGTCGCAACTGAACAAGCTTGGATCGCGCTTCTTTTGGCGCTGCCGCTATGTACTCGTCTACGGTCTTCATCGACGCACCATTTTTCGCGTTCTTTTTTGAAGCTGCTTTTTTCATAGATCTAGATGACGTTCGGTTTGGATCATGCTTTGGCAATGGTGTTTCGGTCAAGCACCACGTAGATCAGTAAATTGGTTGCTCAAGGTGGTACACTCACCTCATGAGAAATTTAAGCCGACTGAATGTCATTTGCCTTTTCGGCATCGTGTTGATTTTTGCAGCGACTTCCGAAGCGCAACAGCGCCCAGCAATTGCCGAACAAGTAGCCAAGGCCTTTGGTGCTGATTCGTTTGGGCAGATCGAAGCAATCCGCTACACCTTCAATATAAACCTTCCCGGGTTGAATGCTTCTCGTTCTTGGGAATGGCGACCAAAAACCGACACGGTCTCCTACGAAGGAAAGGATAAGGACGGGAAACCGGTCAAGGTCACATATCAGCGCTCTCAGCTCAGCAGTCAGGGCGATGTCGTGAAGAACGAGGTCGATCCCGCATTCGTCAACGATCAGTATTGGTTAGTTTTTCCGTTTCACGCAGTATGGGACGGGAGCGCGACTGTGACCGATGAGGGCATGCAGAAACTTCCCATAGCTAAAACGCCCGCGCAACGGGTCGTGGTGAAGTACCCTTCCGACGGCGGCTACACACCCGGCGATACGTGGATACTTTACGTAGGACCAGATAAGCGAGTCAGGGAATTCGAGTACCACCGCGGCGGATCCAAAAAGCCAAGCGTCGTGATCACAACATGGGCGGGCTATAAGAAAGCTGGTCCACTGCTTGTTTCCACCGATCACCGAGGGACGGCCGACGGACAGCCCGTGCGAATTTCCTTTTCTAATGTTTCGGTCCAACTGGCTGGATCACAAAACTGGATAAACGCGCGCTAAGCATGGGAACGTGAAGGCTGATATCGATCTGGACATTGGCCGAAAGACTTTCGCGTCCGGCCTCTTGCCGGAGCTGATCGCCGTGCTGCGCCGCAGCGCGCCGGGCGATCTGATCGGAGTGGTTGGTGACGAAGAGAGTATTGGACCAGAGTTGGAAAGGTGGTGCCGGTTCACTGGAAATGCACTGCTGGAGACTACGATCGAAGAAGGTCGGATGCGGTGGGTTTTCCGTTGCGGCACTGTTGCGATGCCTGCCGACGCCGAGCGGCCAGTAGGCTCACGGCTTTGGCTCTATACGAACTTCGACTGTAACCTGCGTTGCGACTACTGTTGCGTGCGTTCCTCACCAACCGCACCGCGACGAGAACTGGGACTCGCCCGTGTACAGCGAATCACTCGAGAAGCAACGGAGCTCGGTGTGAAGGAAATCTTCGTCACCGGAGGTGAACCGTTTCTACTCGAAGATATCGCCGAGATTCTGATTGCTTGCGCGGCTGCCGCTCCGACCACGGTGCTGACCAATGGAATGTTGTTTAGCGGGCGTCGTGAGGAAAGCTTGACAGCGTTGCCGCGTGATCGAATAGTGCTGCAAATCAGTCTGGACAGCGCGACGCCGGAGCGTCATGAACTTCATCGTGGACCTGGCACATGGGCGCGAACACGCGAAGGCCTTCAACGTGCTCGTGAGCACGGGTTTCGAGTGCGGCTCGCAGCGACTGTTTCCACCGATGCAGAGGCCGAGGAGTTCCGTCAGTTTCTCGATGAGGAGAAGATTGCGGAGGAAGATCGAGTCATACGCCTGATCGCGTTGAGAGGCGCTGCCAACGAAGGTATCGCTGTTAGTCGAACTGATCTAGTGCCGGAAGTTACGATTACTGCTGAGGGTGTGTACTGGCATCCGGTCGGAGCGGAAGATGAGGATCTGCTTGTTACACGAGATATTTTTCCACTCTCCGAGTCGTTCGCTGCGGTGCGCCGCGCCTTCGACCGCGACCGCGAACACGCGGATAAGCTTGCAAAAATTTTTAACTGCGCGTGAGTTGATGCAAACAACTGTAGGGGCGGCCCTCCGTGGCCGCCCGTGGTTTGTTTGGCACGACGGGCGGCCACGGAGGGCCGCCCCTACAGTTGATACCTAACATTAAAGAATCCTTGTTGGGTTGCGGCTTCGCGTAAAGCACTGTAACCGTCGAGATGAGGTGGTAGCCAACGCTGCAATCCTTCGGCGTCGAGTATCGCGCGGTGAACGGGGTTGTCGTAGCTCATAGCTGAAAGTGCCTCGGCAAACCGGTGCTCTTGTTCGACGTGGAGATCAGGTCGCGCCGTGAACATGCAATGATTGTAGGGCGGAGAGGACCATATCTCACGAAGCGCGCCTTCAGGCACGAGACGTTCGTTGCGCACAGTGTTCCAGAAAGGACTGCCGATAGCGCCCGCGTCGGCTCGCCCGTCGAGCACGGCTCGCACTACTTCCACTTCGCTCGTCCCAGTATCACCATGTTTGCCTACGTCGCTGTCGAAGCGCAGTGCCCGGTAATCCGTTCCCTCGCGCATGCCGTGCTGCTCTAAAAAGTAAACGGGAAGAATGGCTGCATGTCCGCTGTCTCTACTGCCGAGCGCGAGTGTTCGATCCTTCAAATCGTCGATCGTAGAAATTGGACCACCAGTGACCGCAACGATCTTCGTCATCCAATTCAGATCAGTGTCGCGCATGGCGATCGCACGACACGCGTGGCCGCTCCACTCATCTGCTTGCAGGTAGGCAAGGTTTGTGTTCCAGGCAATATCGATACGCGGTACGACTTCGCCTGGTTGAGCGAGAAGCGCGAGCACCTGCGCTTCGTAACTCTGAAATAGCACGACCTCAACAGGAAGATGCGCTTCCTCGTGAAAATAGTTCCGCATTCCCTCCCAAATCGTTACCACTTTGGGAGTGTATGCGACAGCCCCCACCCAGATTGTTTGACTCATAAGTTTAATTAAAAGAGCGGAATTCCCAATAGCGACTTTCCGATAAACTCGCGCAGCACATCGCCCGTTGGCGCCATGACAGCTCCCGCGTGTGCATCACGGAACAGGCGTTCGATATTCAAATGTTTCGAGAACGCCGCACCGCCGCAAACGCGCATTGCTGCTGAAGTGACGCTGATAGCGACCTCACCCGCAGCGGCCTTGCTTTCAAGCACGCGCAGCATCGTGGTCTCACGCGGCTTTTCAAAATGATCGATCACATCGTCGATGCGCGCTGATAGTCCGTCGGTCTCGATCTGCATCGTTGCCAGTTGTGCGCGAAGTGTAGGCAGACTCTCACCGAGACTCTGGCCCAGATGTTCAAACTTCGCAGTCTTGAGATGCGACGTGGTTCCAGAGACTGCCGCGCGACACAATCCCAACGCCACTGCCGACGTACCCAAATTAAACAGCGGGAGCACCACGTTTAGCATGACCGGAAAGCCGCCGCCATCATCTGTAAGCTGAAAATCTGATTGGACCAGACAGTCATCGAGAACAATCGGCGCAGAGGCGTTGGCCCGAAGACCCAAACCATTCCACGGGCCGGCAACTGACAGACCGCGTGTCTCGGCTGCAAGTAGATAGAGTGTCGAATCCGTAACTGCCGCGCCTTCAGGTGCAAGTGCAGAAACAACATAGCTCTGTGCATGCCCCGCGCTGGTCACAAACGATTTCTTCGCGCTTATTCGCACACCTTCACCATTCCGATGTGCACGCGAGATCGGTGCCCAGAAGTGACTGCGCGAGCCTGCTTCACTGAAAGCGAGAGTGGACAAGTGGCGACCCGCAGCAATGTCTTTCATTATGGGCGTGAGTGCATGAGCGACGCCTGGGCGTGCTGCGGCGATAGTCGCGGTGCCGCAGATGTGCATAACATAGACCATGGCGACAGAAGCGTCTGCCTCGGCGAGTGCGGCCGTCACAGCCGCAAACGTGCGAGGACCTAATCCTGCACCACCAAGATCCTCAGGTAGCAACAGTCCGAGCAATCCAGACTCACCAAGCGACTGGACAGCTTCGGTCGAAAATTGGCCCGCCGTGTCGTTTGGTCCCGCGGAAGGCGCCAGAACGCGACTGGCGATCTCACGGGCTTTCGAAACAGCCGCGTCATGAGTCATCATCGCACCTCTCTGAACGGATTTCGTAGCCACGGATTATACGGATAAAATCCGGATTTTCTATCCGCGTAATCTGTGGCTAAATGAAGCGATGACCGTTTGTGCGCTCGGACTGATGGCCAAGGCGCCTCTTGCAGGCGAGGTGAAAACACGACTCGTGCCACCTTTGACGGCGCACGAAGCCGCATCACTCAATATCTGCTTTCTCCGTGATATGGCCGAAAACATCAATAGCATAAGCGAGGCTTCAGGACTGGTAGTCTATACGCCAACTGGTTCAGAATCGGCGTTTGACGGTGTCTTACCTCGAGAATTCAAGTTGCTGGCCCAGCGCGGTGCGTCTTTGGGCGAGCGTCTCTGCAATGCTACTGACGATCTCTTGCGGCAGGATTATGGCGCCGTCTGTCTCATCAACTCAGATAGTCCAACTCTACCGAGATCGATCTTGATTCGAGCCAGTGAATCGCTCGCGACCGAGGGTGATCGAGTGGTCCTTGGAGCCGCGGAAGACGGTGGCTACTATCTAATCGGCCTGAAGCACGCGCACCGGAATCTTTTTAATGACATTGCCTGGAGCACCTCGGAAGTGCTCGCTCGCACGAGAGAACGCGCAGCAGAGATCGATCTGCCAGTGGAAATGCTGCCGCCCTGGTACGATGTTGACGACGCAGAAACACTCAATCGATTATGTGAAGAGCTGTTCTTCGAGTCTTCTTTAAACGGAGCTTATCCCGCACCTCACACTCGTGCCTTCCTCGACTCGATAATTAAAACGGAAGGATTGCAACGTATCTGTCCGAAACTTTCAGGCCGAATGCCGATATGAGCGAACAATCGTCCGGGGTGTTCAGGTCTGTAAATATCAAATCGACTGTGACGCTGAGCGTCCTGGGCGTCGCAACGCTTGCACTGTATCGCATTGGCGTTCACTCAAAGGGCATTGCAGATATTCTATGGTTTCTCAAACTCCTCGTTGTTCAGATAGTCATCTATGTCGCTGCTGCGTGGCTTTGTTTGCGCACCAAAGACTCGCGTCCGCTATTACTGCTTGGATTGATCTTCGCAGCGGTTTTCCGGTTGAGCATAATTTTTTACCCACCTTACTTATCCGACGACATCTATCGTTATGTCTGGGACGGACGAGTGCAGGCAACGGGCATAAATCCTTACCGATATATACCGGCCGATCAATCACTCGCTAACCTTCGCGACGAAAAGATCTATCCAAACATCAACAGGCGCGATACTACGCACACCATTTATCCGCCGGTCGCGGAAGCTGTCTTCCTTTTGATAACTCGTTTTAGCGAATCCGTGACGTGGATGAAAGCCGCCATGGTCGGGTTTGAAGCTATCGCAGTTTGGGCAATCGTCCAGTTGCTTAGCTCATTTGGATTCGCAAGACAACGAGTTTTGATCTACGCCTGGCATCCTTTGATAGTCTGGGAGTTTGCGGGCAGCGGGCATGTCGACGCGCTGGCAATCGCGTTTATTGCGCTCGCACTGCTGGCCCGTCGCAAAAATAAAGAGACTGCAACGGGGCTACTGCTCGCGTGCGCCACGTGCGTCAAACTTTTTCCGGTGGTGTTGTTTCCAGCGCTATACAGGCGGCGGAGTTGGAAAATGCCGCTGGCTTTTTTAGTGACGATATTACTTGCATATTTGCCATACCTCAGTGTTGGTCCATTGCGCGTGCTCGGGTCTTTACCGGGTTATGCGAGTGAGCGCGGCATAGTGAGCGGAGAGCAATTTTTTCTTCTCACTGTTGTGCGTCGATTGTTCAGCGCACAGGTGCCTAGTTCAGCTTATCTGGTTTTTGTGTGTGTTGTGCTCGGTGTTTTGTCTCTATGGCTGATGCAAGATCGACAACGCGACGATGTTTATTATGTACGAAATGGCTTGATCATCGCTTCTGTGTTCATGCTGCTGCTTGCTCCACATTTTTCGTGGTATTTCTCGTGGCTGATACTTTTCTTATGCTTCGTTCCATCCATTCCGGTTTTTTATCTAACCTTCGCGAGTTTCCTGTTGTATCTGACCTGGCACGGCGACAGTCCCGACAGGGTACTCATGTTGAAGACTTTGATCTTCGCACCCTTTTTGATTCTTGCTGTAATAGCAAACTGGATGGGTCGGAAATAGTTTAGAGTTCAGCCTTTAGGCTGCTGCTTGTTGGCGAACGCGCAAGCTAAAGCTTGAACTCTGAACTATTTCCGACCCATCTAAATCCATGAGTAGTCCCAACCCATTTATCTCCGTGATCATTGCCGCGCTGAACGAAGAAGCAGCGATTGCAAACGTCATCAACTCCGTTCCGAAAGATCTGGCAGATGAGATCATTGTGGTCGACAACGGCAGCAAGGACCGAACCGCTGAGATCGCGATGGCGGCTGGTGCTCGGGTCGTGAAGGAGCCGGTGCCCGGATATGGACGCGCGTTTCGTGCAGGACTGCGCTCAGTTTCGCCTGAATGTGAGATCGTCGTGTTTCTCGATGGCGATGGTAGCGATTGTCCCGAAATGATGGACCGGCTGGTCACTCCGATCATCGAAGGAAAAAGTGATTTTGTAATCGGGTCACGAACCAAGGGCAATCGTGAAGCTCGCAGCATGAACTTTCACCAGGTCATTGCCGGATACATGATTGGTTTTATTCTGCGGGTTTTATACGGCGTTCATTCCACCGACATGGGACCTTTTCGCGCCATCCGTCGCGACACGTTAGACAGACTCAATTTGCGCGAAGAAACTTATGGATTCCCATTGGAGATGCAGATGCGTGCGGCTCGAGCGCACGTACGCACAATGGAAGTGCCTGTCGACTATCGCAGGCGGGCGGGAGGTCAGTCAAAAATTGCCGGGTCGGTGCGCGGTTCCGTATTGGCGGCGACTCGCATACTCATCACACTCGCACGCATTGCGATACAAAAAGATTAGCCGCAAAAAGGCACAAAAAGCACAAAAAAACCTACCAAAGGAGGGCTCGAGGACGACGTCTCGCTAATCGAGCGTCGACTCCCCATTTGCGCCCGGCGGCTCCGATCATCAGTGCTAATGCGACGACCATCGGCATTAATAATTCCCAGATCCAGGCGGTGCCCCATTCAGCCATCCAGAGCGTGCTCAGAAACAAAAAAGCGGCGAGTGCAACCGGTCGCGTCAGGAAGCCTATCAATAACAACACCCCGAACGTGATTTCAGTCAGCCCCTGCATTGGACCAGTAAAGGTTGCGTGACTCGCCATAAAAGCCATCACGCTTTTCAACAGTTGTGGTCCATGACCTTTTTCAATGTAGTAATTAATCAACCCGGAATAACCTGAAGGACTATAAAGACCCTTGCCGAGATTCTCGAAAAACACCCACACAAAAAGACTTCCCAGTGCAAGACGCAGAAGCGTCAATGCCACTTGAGCACGCTCGTTCCGCGATTCGTTGTTTAGTGAACTACTCATTCGTTCTCCTTAGTCAGACGAAGGAATGCTTCTTCCAGACTTTCCTGAGCCGGGCTTAACTCATACACCTTGATTCCATTACCAACTAAAAGCGCGTTCACGGCAGAAATACTTTCCGCGTCTGCTTCAACTCGCAAAAACGAAGCACCATTTCGACTAACCGTCACGCGAGGTTCTTTGGTCAATAACTCAAAGGCGCCGGACAAATCATTCACTCGAACTTTGTATAAGCTGGTGGGTGACACCAGGGCTTCAGGCCCACCTTCATAAAGCAGGCGTCCTTCATGGATGATTCCCACGCGATTGCAGAGTTGTTCGATCTCTGTGAGTAGATGACTCGAGAGCAATACTGTCAACCTGAATTCATCTCGAAGACGTCGAATGAGCTCGCGCGTTTCGTGTATTCCCTGTGGATCGAGACCATTGGTAGGCTCGTCGAGAATAATAAGCTCCGGAGTTGGCAAAAGCGCCTGCGCAATTCCGAGGCGCTGCCGCATACCGTATGAATAAACCTTCACCGGATCTCCCGCGCGGTCGTGCAAGTCTACGATTTCGAGCACCTCTTCTACGCGCTTCTTGAGGACGCCACCAGACAAGGAAGCAAGCAGTTGCAAATTCCTGCGCCCGGAAAAGTTTTCATAAAACGCTGGTGTCTCGATGATTGCGCCAACGCGCGAGCGTGCACGCAGGTACTCCCAACTCCCTTCGCGCACTGGAAACTTGATCACGCCTGATGTTGGCCTCACCAGCCCCAGCAACATCCTCAGCGTGGTTGATTTCCCCGCCCCGTTAGGACCAAGAAAACCGTAGATGTCGCGTCTCTCGACACATATGGTCAGGCGATCAACTGCCGTGCGGCCGCCAAAACGCTTCGTCAAGTTTTCAGTCTGTAAAGCTACGTCTGACATTGATTCCTACTTGCTTCTCTGTGCGACCTCGCCCGAGATCGCATAAAGAAAACTATCAAAATCCAACTTCCACTACTAACGGCCAATGGTCCATACGTCCGACCGCAGCATTCCGTAAGACCTCGACTCGTCCGATCTGTGCGAGTGCAGGTGGACCAAAAATGTAATCGATGCGTCGATCATTGATTGCCGTGTCGCCGGCTGTGCGTCCCAGATCGCGAAAGTAGCGTAGGATGTGGCTGTACGATTCGCTATCGTGTTTCAAGTTATCCGTATAAAGATTTGTCTCATTAGCCGCTTTGAGTTCAAAGTTGAAATCACCAGCGATGAAAACCTCAGATGATTGCGCTCGAGCCTGCGCCCAATCTATTAACGTTTCGGTGTAGGTCCTTCGGTTAGCAGCGTTGAACGCATCCGCGTGCGCGCTCACAAGCAGCACTTCATGTGTGGCAGAGCGCGGTTGGAATGAAGCTCCAAGCGCGTAACGAGCACCGACCGGTACCGGAATAAATCTCACACTGGGATCTTTAACGAGTACAGCCTCGAAGCGATCACCTCTTCCCTGCTGCGCAACTGCGCCACGATATTTTCCATGTAACAGTCCAAGCAAAGTATTTAATTGCGTGTTGCCCGTTAATTCCTGGAGTGCAACTGCATCAGGATCCTGACGCATGATTACGTCTGCAACTGCCGGTAAATCTTTGTCATGCGCGCGTGTGTCGTCTTCAAGTTCGGCATAACCGATGTTCCAGGTGAGCAGGCGAAGCGAATGGACAACTCTATCCGAGGTAGTTCGATTCTCCGATTCACGCGGCTCTGCGAAGTGAACGGCGCCGAGAATCATCAGGCAAAACAGAAGCAGAAGTACGACTTTCACCCACATGTCAGGTAACAATGTCCTTCCGCTCGAAGATTACAACTGTCGCCAGTAATAATCCCATCGTATACGCGCCGCAGACACATGCGTAGTGCCAGAGACTCTGCCACGGGACATCCGGCTTGAACACGTCGCGCCAGAAGTCCATGTCGGTGGTAAAGAAGTAAGGACGCAGATGTTCGAAGAACTCTACTCGCCCGACGATGTAGAGAGATAAATAAGCCGCGATGGTTATCACGATTGCCTGTGCCGGCGAATCGAAGACAACTGAACAAAGCAGCGCAAGAGCGGCGATAACGAGAAGTGCCCACGTACCTGACAGTGCGGCGTAGCCAAACCGCATCAGTGCGTCGTCACGCATGATCTTTCCTGGCGCATCGACGAGATTAAGTGGGCCAGGATAGAGCTCGAGGTTTCCCCAACCGACGAAGATCAATCCAACTACTAGATTCAAACCGATGAAGAATGTCAGGAGAAGCGCGGCATGAAGCCCGGTCACCAGAAACTTCGAAAGGATCAGCGACGCGCGCGAGATTGGACGCGTACAGATCATGCGCAGCGTGCCGGCGCGTGCCTCGCCGGCGATCTGCGAGCCTGCGCTCATCGACACGAAAATCGGGAGCAGTAAGGTGAAAGAAAAAAGCAGCGAGTAGAGCGCGAAAGTCAGTCCGTTGAAGTATTGTTTCGACTCGTATGTATATTTGAACTGCTCAACCGCCTGCCCACCTGTTTTGCGAGCGGCATAGGTGTAGAAACCCCAGAGCATCAGCGCTACAAACGCAATTAGAACGATGAATGACAGATAGAAGCTTCTGGCGCGAAGCAACTTTTCGAGTTCCAGTTTGAGTAGGGTAAGCATGTCTGGCCTTCTGACTAAACCTAAACGTGCCCGGAGAAGCTGTTGTTCGCCATATTAGGCGCACAAAAATACCCTCGCAACCGGACTAGCCACACAAAGCGCAGCAAAATAGCACGGGCGGCCACAGAGGGCCGCCCCTACAGTTGTTGCTCATCGAGCGCTTTCGACGAACTGGCGTGATTGATTACAACTGTAGGGGCGGCACTCCGTGGCCGCCCGTGCTGTATTATCTAAGCCGATGGAAACTAGCAGTAGGCAAGCATTGCTGATCGAGGGTGAGGACTACTATCTCGAAAACGGATTAATGGTTCTCACCGCCGCCTATCATTTACGCCGCGGATATTGCTGCGAACAGGGTTGCCGTCATTGTCCCTTCGGTAATTCCAAACAGGATCAAGCTATAAAAAGCCACACAAACCACAAAAGAGAAAGGCAGAACAATTAGGAAACTTTTGTGCTTTTTGTGCCTTTTTGTGGCTACGGTTTTTCCGTTAAAACCTTGACGACAGTTTTCCAGCACGATACATTGCCTTCGTCTTCAAAGGTCAGTCGGCAGTATTTCTCCACTAGATTTCTCGCTCAGTTTTGCTTAGAGCGTCCTCTCTGAAAATCGGTTCCCGACATTACGGGCGCAGTGCAGCGCAGCACTCTGAAGGAGCTGGAACATGTCAATTCGATTAGTGGGTAATATTCTGGTTCTGTGTTTGACAGTGATTTCTGTTTTAGTCGTCCTGATGAACACATCGCCCACGACGGCAGTTGATCGCGGCACAACTCCGTCAATCGTCGCTCAAAAATCACCTTGCGCGAACGGAGACGAAAGCGGCTTGCCGCTGCCAAGTAGTTTTCTCCCGGCGAGACTTCCGGAATTTCAAGCACAACTCAAATCATTTCTCACCAGCGGAAAATACAAGACGCTGAATTGGTGTGAAGATAAAAAATTGCGCGACACTGGACCTTTTGTTAACGGCGTCAGCTACGGTGTTCACCCGACTGTGAAGATCTATTATTCACCTTCTGTCATCAATTGGCTGACACACAACGACCGGGACCGGGTAATTCCAGATGGGGCGATGATCGTAAAGGAACAGTATTCCCCTCCGGCAGCCAGGTACCAGCTTCAGCCGCCCAAAAAAATAAATGGGTGGACCATCATGATCAAAGACAGTAAGGGATCGCAGGATGGTTGGTACTGGGCAGAAATCTGGGATGCACAATGTATGGATAACAACAATCCTCCATTCGCAGTCCCGTATGCAGGGTTCGGACTCTACTGCGTGAGGTGCCATGCTTCGGCCGAGAGAGAGCACACGTTTACGTATTCAAAAAACATTAACGGCTTTTCCGGCGATCCGGATTCTTACTTTGTCGATCTGTCGTGGGCATCCGCGCCGGTAACTCCGCATGGAGCAGCTCCGTCGCAGCCGTGTGGCGAAGCAGCAGAGAGTGACCGTATTGTGCCAACGGCCGGCCATAATCCTGATGCGACCGACGTGCAGGAACAGGAGGTTCTCGAGGAGCTGGCTGAGGTAAGACCTGCGACGCTTGATCCAAAATTTGTGGCGTTCTTTAGGTCAATTAGTCCGGTGCCACTGGATAAGGTGAAAAAGTTTCCGGGAGAGACTTACGATCATATTTTTCCGCAGAATATCGGAATCCCTCCTGGATCGAAACCCGCACCATCTCCGAATCCCAATCAGTTTCTTACTTCTGATCAATGCATGGGATGTCACAGCGGAGGCACGTATGGAAACGTCATGCTCTACTCCGGAACGAAGCAGCCGGATGGCTCAACTCCTGTGATGAACGTTTCACCATTTGGCGAATGGCGTTGGTCACCGATGGGACTGGCCGGTCGCGATCCGATCTTCTACGCTCAATTCGAAAGCGAGATTGCTTTTGTAAAAAGTTTCTTCAAAAACGATCCAGCGAAAGTCGCGGAAAAAATTAAAACCATCAACAACACATGCTTCAAGTGTCATGGTGTAATGGGTAAACGTCGTCTGGATGACGATCATGGCGGACCTGATAAAGGTAATTTTGAGCCAGATCTCGTTTACGCCACTTACGACACGAATCCACCAGCGAACGACAAGAACGCGTACATCTATGGCGGTTTGGCCCGCGATGGCGTTAGCTGTATGGCGTGCCATCGAATCGTTGAAGACAAAGTTCCATTCATCGATTTTCTGAAAAATAGGATTACGGGCAATTTTACCGTTGGCAATCCGGCAGAACTCTCGGGACCATTCCAGGATAAAGAAATTGTTACCGACCCGATGAACAACTCTCTCGGCATCAAGCCGAAACACGACGCGTACATCAAGAGCTCTCGCATGTGTGGTAGTTGCCACACGATAAACCTGCCGCTGATGGACAATGCAGATGCGGATGTCAATAAACCCCACCTTGAGCAGCTAACTTATCTTGAATGGCTTAACAGCGGGTATCAGAACGAAGTCGGTACAAATTCAAAAGCGCAGACGTGCCAGGACTGTCACATGCCTACGAAGTACAGCAACTCCAAAGGCACACTCAACATTCCGTTGATCCAACAGCCGATCGCATTCATCGAAGACACTCAATATCCGCAAACGGGCAACCGGTTACCGGATGAAAAAATTCAGGTTCGCTTCCGCGACAAGGGTTTTGTTCGTCATCAATTTCAGGGCCTGAATGTGACGATGTTGGAAATGTTTCGGCAGTTCATGTCGGCTTATAAATCGAACGGAACAAATATTCTCGCTAACGATATTTTGGGCGTCAGGCAAAACGACTATATGTCTGGGCTCGACGATCTAACGACGGCGATTGATGCTTTTGTGCAACAGGCGCAGAACTCTACCGCTGAGGTGTCGGTTTCGCCGGCTACGATTACGAACCAGAAACTCATCGCGGATGTGAAGGTGACAAACAAAACCGGTCACCGCTTTCCGAGTGGCGTGGGTTTCCGGCGAGCGTTTTTAGAGTTTCGTGTAGTTGATAACGATTCGGGTAAGACTGTTTGGTGTTCAGGCTGTACAAATGAGCTTGGCGTGATCATGAATGGCACCGGCAGCGAGAGGCTACCCTCAGAACTATTCGACGTCTACAAAGATGGCAGCAAGCCCGCAAATCACGGCTATCCGGTCGGATGCAACAACAAATATATTCCGGGTGTTAACCCGCAGTACTATCAGCCACACTTTTTCTGGGATCCTCAAAAGAACACCGGAACGGCAATCACACGTCCGGATCAGGTTCAGATCTATGAGGAGCTAAACCTGGACATTCAGTGCGCGATGACTACGAGTTTTCTCAGGCGTGATTATCAATTGAAAGACAACCGGCTTTTGCCGTTGGGATGGACCAGCACCGGTCCGCTCAAAGCTGACAAGACGCCTTTCATACCCGCAGATTATCTTCATGAAACTTTCCCGGTGAGTGTTGGTGGAGATCCGGCGTATGCGGATGGAAGTGGAACAAACTTCCTGCGGTATGAAATCCCATTGAATGCACTCAAGGCGAAGAATGTAACCGTCACAGCAACTCTCTACTACCAGACCATACCACCGTACTTCTTACGCGATCGCTTTTCACAGGCACCCGATGGACCAGCTACACAACGGCTCTACTACCTGACGTCAAATCTCCAGACTAAAGGCACGCCGATCGAGGATTGGAAATTCCAAATCGCGACCGCGAGTGAGGAGGCCACTCTGCGTTAAGGCACAAAAAACACAAAACTAAAAAGAACTTCTTATAGGCACGCGCTGCACTTAGTGATATAAGTCCGACACTCTTTCACACTCTTCAGGAGGATTCTCATGCTCACACGCTCCATAACAACTTCTCTGCGCTCACTAATCTTAACGTTAGCCGTTTTGGGCGGGCTTTCGGCCTCGCTTTATGCTGCCCCGAAAACCGGATTCACCTCGTTTATTGTAGGTAATCCCGCCGACGCGCAACCGTCTCGGACGCTGAGTCCGGGACTGGTTTTGATGGGAGGAGGGACAGACGTTGATGCCGCGTTTCAATGGATGTGCCAGCGCGCTGGCGGCGGCGACTTCGTCGTGATCCGGACCAGTGGTACAGACGCTTACAATCCTTACATTCAACAACTCTGTCCTCAGATGGATTCAGTTGAAACGATCATTATCACCAGTGTGACCGGTGCAAACTCCACGTATGTCAGCACTCACATTCAAAATGCGGAGGCACTTTGGATTGCCGGTGGTGACCAGTCGACATATGTTGAATTGTGGCGCGGAACCGCTGTGCAGACCGGTGTAAATTTTCTGCTCAATTCCAAGCTGGCGCCTGTTGGCGGAACCAGCGCAGGCTTGGCCGTACTCAGTCAATTCATTTACACGGGCGCTCTCGGCTCCGTGACCTCGAGTCAGGCGTTGGCCAATCCTTTCCATCGTTATGTCACACTCGATCGAGACCTGTTTCAATCTTCATTGGGAGTAGACAAGCTTTACGACTCACATTTTGTGACGCGCGATCGAATGGGAAGATCGCTCGTCTTTTTGGCGCGCATTGTAAACAACGGTTGGGCCACGCAACCCAGGGCCATCGGAATTGACGAGCAGACAGCGTTGCTGGTGATGCCAAATGGCGCAGCTACTATGGTGGGTACAGGCGCCGCTTATTTCCTTCAAGCGCCTGGGCCAGCTCAGGTGCTCGCCGAGAAGACGCCTTTGACCTATCTCAATATCGGCGTTTACAAGGTGCCGCAGGGAGGCACTTTCAACTTGTTTACCTGGAACGGCACCGGAGGCGTCGCCTACACGCTCAACGTAAACAACGGATCGCTGACCTCAACGCAGGCCGGCGGAAACATATATTAGCAACGCCGAAGGCGCGGAATATAAAAGCCAAGGCAAGCGCGAGCGAAGCGGAGCGCGTCGCCCCTGGAAGATAATGAAAGTTCAATTCCAGCGCTGACAGGGCGGCATACCTGTGTATTTCGGCCTTTCAGGCCTCGCAGTTGTGGTTTCGCTATAACCAGGGGCGACGCGCTCCGCTTCGCTTTGCGCTTGCCCCTGGCTTTTACATCTCGCGCCGTTGGCGCTTGGGAGTTGCTCACATGGAGACCGCGCTGATTGACGAACACCCGCAAATATTCGAGCTCGACTATTTGCAGCAGGAGATGGCGATTGAGTGGACCGACGAGGACGCGCGCCAACTCGAAGAGAGTCTTGAGCCGTACCTCGAGTGGATACACAAGTTTCTAAAATCAGGCGAGGATTTTCCAACTCACATCGAAAACTCCGGTTCGCTTGCCGTTCCTATCGGCAACACGACAACGCCCGATGATCTCTTCGCCACTCTCGGCGACGGCGTGAGCTTTAGCGTGCGCGAGTATGAAGAGTTCTGGATTACGGTTCATTACCCCAATCCTGAGCCGGTGGTCACGCTCCTGCCGAAAGCATTGCCGGGCGCACCCGATAAAGTGATGGAACTATGCGCGAAGTGCACCGATGCGCTGGGCGCAAAGGTCGGCGGCATAGACGGGATGTTCCTTGCGTGGCTGCTGCCGGGCTTCTCGTGGGCGATGCATACCGATCACGACAACGCTTACGAACAGATCGCCAGGCGGGTGCATGTTCCGATCCTGACGAATCCGCAGAGCCTCTACGTCTGGGGCCGTAAGCGCGCAGGGCAAGAAGATGAATGGCTCGTCACTTCACATCTCGCTGCTGGGAAAATTTACCTTGTGCGGGTTGATGTGCCGCACACCGTCGTCAACGAGCATGACACTTTACCGCGTCTTCATCTCATCCTCGACGTGCAGGAATCACCCGCTCGTTAAATAAGACAGTTCCGGAGGGACTACTGATGTACACAGTCGTGGCGCAAAGACAGATTCCGGCGCCGGTTGAAAAAGTCTGGGACTACCTGAGCAAGCCTGAGTTGTTATCGAAATGGTTTGCCGACACCGCATACATTGGGCCGGACTCGCCGGTTTACATGGAAACGGCCGGCGGCGATTTTTTCTCCGGCAGGGTCATCGAGTGGGATCCGGGCATTGTCCTCGGCCTACGTTGGAAGTTCGCCGGCTGTGGCCCCGAGTACGAGGTGCGCTTCTCGCTACTGCGGCGCAAGCAGGGCACCGAGCTAACGGTTCAGGATCGTGGCGCGATTACCGTCGAGGAGGCCGAATGCCTGCGCGTCGGGTGGAGCGAGTTTTTGATGCGTTTTGAAAAAGCTCTTGTGAAGAACGTCAGCACCCGCTTCAACTGGCGCAAGGTTCTCATGCTAACGATTCGCGTAGCTGAAACGAAGCAGGAACCACTCACGGCGGCGCTTAACGACCCGCGCTGGTATCAGGCTGCTCTCGCGGGTGTCCGCGCGCAAATTCACGAACCGCGCGAAAACGAGATTGTTGCGACCATCACGCATGATGCGTGGGGAGATGCGGAAACGCTTGCCCGCGTCAAACTAAGAAATATTCGCGGTGTTGATTATGCATACGTCGCGCACGACGGTTGGATTGAACTGCCCGTCGAACTCGCCCAAGCGGAGCGCAAGCGTTTCATCGGCATCTGGATTAATGCGCTCTCGGATTTTTCAGCTGACCGAAGTTGCAGGCGCGCATCAGTAGCTGCGGATTAAAGTAAGATACGTTTCGCCGTGAAGATGTCGGCCAGCGCCGCCCCATCGCTTTCAGCCGTCAGCGCCGTGTGAAGAATGATATTTTCGCCCACGCGATCGAAACGCCTGAGCGTAGCCGTCAACCGCTGACCGAGATTTAGATTGCGGTAATAGAACACGTCGCGTGCGACCGTCGAGGTTCGCACAGCCCAATCGTCCGCCCCCTCTATCAATTCGTGCCTGATAATTAACTGCCGCTCAAGCGTATCCGCGATTGTCGGGTAAGCTGCGAAGTAGAGCAGTCCCGCTCCGTTGTAATCCATGTAAGGCGATGGTTCGAAAGAGATTTGCAAATCAAGATCATTTTCGGAGCTTGAAAAGTGATATCCGACAAAATCGTAATCCGCTATTTCGGCGTGACGCAGTTTCCGGCTGAGTTTGAGTAACTGCGGCGGCGTGTTCAATCGGCTGGAGTTATATATAAGGTTCGCAGAGGGAAGCGACTGATGCAGATCATTGAGGTCGTTTCTATAGCGCGCTACAAAAGTAGTGAGCATCTCGAGATCGAATCGCGCCTCCTCATTTCTGAAAGCGATCGTGCTGTGAAAGAAAGCCCGTCCAAAATGATTGAGTTTGACGGTGGTTTGAAAGTGCTGGTCCATCTGGACCTTGCAGAGTGGCGTTGCGTACCTGCCCTTGATAGCCACGAAGGTTGGATATAGCCGGTTACCCGCGTCGTCTCGCATTTCTTTCGAATTGACACCGCTTATGCCCATAGCCGCGCACAGATAATCCCAGTGCATCTCGCCGCAGTGCTTGAACAACCAGTTCTCCGAAAGCCCGGTGGCGTCTGTTTGCGGTAAGTGAATGATCGTGTCACTCATTTGTTGACCAGTTGATAAAGGTCGCGCAGCGTTGAGGCTGCATTGAACTTTTCGTCGGTGAGCGGCAGGTTGAGGCGCGTTTCCAACGAAGCCCGCAGTTCCAGCAGGTCGAGCGAGTCAAACGGCGCCGCTTCTAACGGAATATCGAGCCAGGAAGGATCCTTAATATTCCTCACTTCACAAACAACTTCCATGAATTCAGTTTCGCTCATCGAGGTTGATTCCGGAGCAGGCTAGAGTAGCTGTCTGTTTATATGGCGAGCGTCATCTTGTCAAGAGTTTGATGAGCGATCGCGACGTTGACACTGCGAATGCGCAATCTCGGAGAAGAATTTACCGTCTTAACAAGCTTTGCTGAGCCTGCGAAGCAGGCGAAAGAACAAGCTTTGCTCAGCCTGCGAAGCAGGCGAAAGCATAAAGCCTGGGGCGCAAGCCCCAGGTTGTGAATTTGCATTTAAGGATGGAGCCCGCGTTAGCGGGCGAAAGCTTGCAACCTTAAGACTGTCGCCCGTTTCACGGGCTGCAAGACATTTATTCCGAGATCCTGGGGCTTGCGCCCCAGGCTTTATGCTTTCGCCTGCTTCGCAGGCTAAGCACCTACATGTTAAGGAGACTCAAAGTAATGACAACAACTCCTAAAGCAACCACAGTCTTCGTTCAATTCATTCTACTTTGTGTCTTCGGGATGGCGGGAGCTCTTTCCACAAACACACGCGCCACAATTGTGGATCAGGCTGCCGAAACC
>DASUYO010000345.1:0-5790 GCA_036377375.1 Pyrinomonadaceae bacterium | reverse complement strand
CGCCTGTAGTTTGGACCATCGTCGCAATGAGCGAATCGACAAACTCAGCGGACTTCATCGTCACCGGGTACTTGCGCTTGAATTCAGCCCGGTCGATAAAAGCACTTGCCAGCGCGGTGCGAACTGATTCCAGCTCGCCTTTCTGATTCAGGATTACAGCCCGATCAGTCGCCAGCTCTGAAACGCGAGGCATCCGCGCAAAAGCAGCAGAGTAAAGCCCGTACAGAAACACTCCGGTTGCAGATAATTCATTTTCAACCAGCAGGTTTGTCGAGATGTCGAGCTTACGCGTGCGCAAACAGTCGTTGCGAGCGCCACACCCATTAAGCTGCGCCGTCAGTTTGTCGATAGTGCCTATATCAGCTTCGCGACCAGTTAGATCCGTATATTGCTGAGCGATAAAAAAGCGCGAATCATCTACCGGATTCAGGGATGATGAAACGGCGCCGGGATCGATCGTGATCGCGCCCGGCACGTATGCGATTTCACCGGAGTTTGACTGTAGCCGAAGACTGTAATCGCCAAACGGCGCGTTCGGGGCCACCTGCAATTCAACACTGACAATCGGATATGGAGCCGCAATCTGCTCTCGCGTCAACGTTGCCGGATCCACGGTAAAGTACGGCGAGTTGACGGCGATGCTGGTGCCGGGCACTTGATCGACTCCCTCACCACCGAAATAGATCTTCACGCGTTTGCCAGGCGCCAATGGCAACGCAACAGTCGAAAGCTCCGCGTTGATTCCGATTACTTTCGGATTGAGAGCTGACGCCTGAAACGGCACTAAACTCGAGTTCAACGGCGTCGCAACATCGGCCTTGACGACGACCTGATTCGACAACTCAAAAGTGCGAAACTTCTGCGGTGCATCGGAAGCCGCCGAAACGATTACTCGATACTGGCCCGCCGTGAGACCTTCAAGATGATACGTGCCATCGTCGGCAGTTACATCACTCGCAATCACTCGACCGCTGGCAATATTCTCGGCCCATATGTTGATACCGTTCAGCGGGGTTAAGAGTCCGGGAGTACGGTTGTCAACCAGCTTGCCTTCGATGCGACCAAGCTTCACCTTTGGACCATAGAGACTACGGATCTTTTGTCGATCGTCTTCACTCAGAGTGCGCTCAGTGAGTGCAGGCAAACCGAAAGTGCCATTGAACGCCTGTCGCCCTTGCATCGTTGAAGACAAAACCGCCGAGTGGTCCAGCCCAAGCAAGTGACCAATCTCGTGTGTGAACGTCGCTTCAAGATCGTACGTGCCGGGAGTGCCGTCAGTCGAAAACTGCAACTGAGTGCCATCCTCGGCTCTCGGGCGTGGGTTGATGCTTATGTCTGCTTCCGCAATGTACCCTGTTTCCGGATCGAAGAAGACGCGCGTGCGTCCGGTAGTCGTGTCGGAATTGAATGCTTCGTTTTCCGGAGTAGCGGCAATCGTCAGGAGACTGACTCCGTCGCCTGCTTCAGCGGGACTGATCGACGTCTCCTGAGACCAGGTGACGATGAAGTTGATATTCGCCAGATTGGACCAGCGAGTGAGAGCGCGCCGCGCTGCGCCGACGACATCGCTATCGGGTTTGATGTTTGCACCGGGCGAAAGCAGCGAAGTTGATAGCGCGACTTCTATCGTCTTTCTGGGCCACTTGATTTTGTGAACCGTTTGCGCTGACGGTTCAAATTCGAACGAGTCGCGGATTTCCAGCCGCTCTCTGGAACCGAGAGCCAGAAACATTGCCACACTCGCGATGATGGCGACCGGATACTGCATCTAGAACTTCCTGGCGAGGACGAGTTTTCGTAGAGCGGAACGCTGGTTTGTCAGGGGAGCGGCCAGCGAGGGCATCGTACCATGGTTTAGCCGCGAAGAGGCACAAAAAACGGAACCGAGCGCGGTAGCGCCGGGTCAATCCGAAAATCCAAGACTCACCCGGCGCTACCGCGCTCGGTTCCGTGCTGACCTAGTTGATCGTTATATGTGGCGCAGTTTCCTTTGGTCTGCTGGTGGTCGTCGGGCTGCCGGTTCTTGCGAACGTTACCACTATTGGCACATCCTGGGCGCCAGCCAACGACGCGGGTAGTGTGAAGTCGATGATGTCAAAACCCGGCATCTTTGTATTCGGCCGCACTGAGACTATGGCATCACCTGTAATAGCAGTATCTCCGACTGTTACGGTGATGTCTGCTTTCGTCGCGAAGCGTACACCTGATACCCACAATTCAATGACAGTTGCAGTGCCATTCGTCGTGACGTCGAACGGTTCCATCGTTACATGCATCGGGTCTGTCACGTTGAAGGCAGTTGCGCGTCCGCCTGCATCGTGTGTTGATGTGAAAATATCAGGCTGTGCTGGGACGATGAGCACATTTCCGCGCAGGAGCGTATCCGTATTCGCGATAGCTACAGTAGCAACTCCGTTAGCCACACCCAGAGGCACGACGAAATTGATTTGCTTGTCGGTATCGCTTACGCCATAGAGTCCGGCAGCAGCACCGTTGACCGAGACCGAAACACCGTTAAGTTCCACCGGCAACGCGGGACTGCGTTTACCCTCTTCGACTAATCCCGTGGTCTCTGCGTCGGACGGAGCAAGCGACACCGTGGAACGCACGATAGTCAGCTCACCCGGAGCCACACCAGGCGGCGTTCCGGGAGTAGGACTCGGTGTCGGTGTCGGACTTGGAGTCGGACTCGGATTCGGAGTCGCAGTCGCGACGGGCATATTGCTCGGACCCGTAAAGAACGAAAGTGTGGCAGAAGATGTTGTCGTGATCGTCGGAGTCAGAAGATAAAAGATCTCGCTCGAAAAGTCGGGGTTGCCGCCGCCGAGTTCCGCGCCGCCAAGTGCAAAGGCAATGCGCTTGCGAGTTTCACTGGCAATTGGCCGCGTACCACCAATCGTTTGGAAGCTCGTAACATTAGTCAACCGAGTAAACGTATTCGAGGAAGTTACCGGAACTTGCGTCAGGTATATGTCGGCGGAATTGTCCGTATTCAAACCTTCGGAGGCTTGGGCCGACGAAGAAGGAAACGTCCCATCAGGTCGGAAATTCAAAAATGATTCAAAGACCAGACTTGATGGAGCCAGCGACGCGTTGTAATCCGTGAACACCGGAAAGCGTGTGAAATCCGAAACCGGAGGTCTGGTACCCACCTCGGCAAACGAGTCAGTCGAAACTGTGTAAACGAACAACCCGAGCACAGGATTGGTCGCAGCCGCATTCGCCTTTGGATCCGTTGCGTGCGACTCGAATGCGATCAGATTTCCATTGCGACTCAATCTGCGTCCGGGACTATATATATTCGCACTGAAGCCGCTGTTCTGCGTTCGCGTGACTTGACGGACGTTACTCACTGCGCCGGCGCTAAAGTTTGCGACAAAGACCTCCGCATTGTTGTCCGCATTAGTGCCGACCAGATTCGCACTCGACATGAAAGACACTACGGATCCATCTGAAGACAGAGAAGGATTGGTTTGAAAGATTAGACCAATTCCTTGCTGAGTGTCCTTCGTATCTGTGGCCTGTGTGAAAGCGCCAGTAGCAATGGTGTAAAAGAACAACTCCGGATTGCCGTCAGCGTTGCCACCCGCAACGAGGTCGCGCGTCGAGATGAACGCGAGAATGTTACCGTCATCCGAAATAGTGGGTTCGCGATTATCGTCGGCGAAAAAGGGAGCGACACCTGTGGCCCCTGCCGTCGGCAGACGGCTGGCTTTTGTATCCGTTACTCGAAAGAAGTTATCCAGGTTGAGGAGATTCTGCGAGAAATCCGCTCCGGACGTTAAATCGACGTCGCTAACTGCGGGAATCCTGTAAATCCAAATCTCCGAATTACCGTCACTCGGCAGGTTTCCTTCCGTCCCGTCGAAGTGACCGGGGTCGGGAGCATTGGAACTGAAAACGATTATGTAGGAGCGCTGCCCATTTGAGAGCACCGGGGCCAGAGAGATCATCGGAGATCTGTTATCGATCTCGATCTCTACCTGAGTTAGATCAGCAGGCGTTGGAGCCGGCGTCGGCGTTGGACTCGGTGTCGGTGTCGGACTTGGTGACGGCGTCGGGCTTGGGCTTGCTGCGGGCTTGGGAACGTTCCTGGTATCAGTGATCTGAAAAATGCGTCGCTGTGCGTAATCGGCCAGGAAGATCTCGCGATTACCGTCGGCGTTATTTCTGGTGTCAGTTTTTTCGGTGGACACGTCACCGTTCGAAGTGAAAACGACGAAACGCCCGTTTGCACTGATGTCGCCCATCGTGGAGCTGAACCCTGCGGGACTCGAAGTGAGCTGCACGGTGAATGGGTCTGGAGTTGGGCTTGATGTTTGGGCCAGGATGGTGGCAAGTGAGCCACCGGTTAGGACGAACACGATACTGGCGCACAAGAACCAGAAAGCTTGCTTCACGAATTCCTCCGCAATAAAGACGCGAATACGAGCAGATTAGATGCCCTCGGGGAGCTGAGCAGCGTCGCACGCAGGTGAAAGTATTATTGCCGACACCGGCGATTAAAGAACGGCCATTTTAAGCAGAACCCTCCAGGTTCGCAAGCACGGTAATATCCTTTTTTATCCACGGATTACACGGAGCCACTGAGGTACCACGCGGTCCAGGGCCAGGACAGTCTCCGCATAATCGAGCGCATTCCGCGACAGCGCTTCACGCACGTTTCTGTTCGAAAGAAGGACGCTCAAATACTCGTAAAGCAGTTGCGCCTCATTTTGATCGTGAGTGACTTTCCAACACACGCGGTCCGGAAACTCTTTGTACTGATTGACGTCGCTGATGATTACGGGTTTAGCAGCGGCCAGTGCATGCATCAGTGTTCCTGACGCCTCGCCCATCGAAGGGTTTCTCAGATTGATCATGACGTCTGATAACAGCACGGCACTCAAATAATCCGCCTCGTCGAGATAACCCGTAAAGGTTATGTTCTCCCGGTATTCGCTTGCCTCGACTTCCGACTGTAGCTGTCGCACTTCAGGCGCGGTCTCGCCCGCGAATAACAGACGAACGGGATAGCCTTGCCCGAGTAATCTCTTAACCACCTCAACCTGGAGATGAGGCAGCTTGTTCGTGTTGATGAAGCCGAGACACGTTACGAGGAAATGGTTCTCGTTGATCTGAAAACGCTTTTTGAAACTTTCTATTTCTTCCGAGCTCGGTTGCCGATGCGTTTTTGCGAAGTGTGGAATCACGTGTACGTGGCTCGCGTCGTGAAACTGGTCCTTGAGCCAACGATGATGAACTACGACTTTGCGGCTTCTGTTAACAACTGCATGCGACATCGGGAAGGTGCCGACGTGTCTTCTTAGACGCGGGATGAATCCGGGCTTCCTGTGGTCGGATTCACCATTGCTGCTGAGCAAAGCCTCTTCGTACAGCTGCCAATCAGCCTTCAAATAAAATGCGCCGTGCATGAACGCGCTCAGGTTGTAGTCATGCAGGACTACTGTCGCGGGAAAATTCCACGCCAGTTTGTAGATCTCTTTGTGAAAGAGACTGTTGTTTCCGAGGTGATAGATCGTTTCGTCGTAATGATGTCGCTGTTGTTGAAAGGAGCTCAATGGATAAATCGTAAATTGATCTTTTAAGCCGGTGGGCTGCTCGCGTCCGTCGTAATAGAGATCGATGTCGAGGTGTGGAGCAAGTGCTTTGACGAGCCAATAACTGTAGTTGGCGATGCCACTCTTCTGCGGCGGCAGCGGTGACACCCAGCCTACTTTTGGTGTATCTGTACCTCGCATAATCCTTCTCGAAGTCAACTGTAGGGGCGGCCCTCCGTGGCCGCCCGTC
>DASUYO010000344.1:0-3516 GCA_036377375.1 Pyrinomonadaceae bacterium | reverse complement strand
GACGGGCGGCCACGGAGGGCCGCCCCTACAGTTGTTCGCGCGATGCGACATCCATGGACTAACTTCATCAAGTAAATTTTGCGAGTCGTTTAGTTTGGCGTCAAGCGATCGACTTGAGGTATCTTGAACGCCATTCAATCTTGTGCCGGAGAATTAGCAATGCTCAAACGTTTATATCCCTCAGTTGGACTGATAATCATCCTGATTTTCGCGTCCGCGATTCTGGCCCAACAGCCCTCACCAAGCCCAACGCCTTCACTCGATCCAAACGATCCGATCGCGCGCATCAGAGAAGAAGGTCTGAAACGCTCGCAGGTGATGGAAACGTTGAGCTACTTGTCAGACGTGATTGGTCCACGCCTGACTGGCTCGCCAAACATGAAACGCGCGAACGACTGGACGCGCGATCAACTCGCGAAGTGGGGATTACAAAATGCTCATCTCGAATCGTGGGGACCATTCGGCCGCGGTTGGGCGTTGAAGAGTTTTTCTGCCGAGGTGATCGAGCCGCAGGCAATACCGCTAATCGCGTATCCGAGAGCCTGGTCGCCAGGTGTGAATATCCCTCTCGCCGACGTCGTTTATTTCGACGCGAAGGACGAAGCCGATTTCGCACGCTTCAAAGGGCAGCTGCGCGGCAAGATTGTTCTGCTGGGATCGGTGGCTAATTTAAAAGCACACTTTGAGCCGGAGGTCGTGGTGACGATGGAACTATTTTTGTAGACGCGGCGCTCGTGCCGCACGACCTCGACACGTCATCACCCATAGCGACGATACGCACTTTGTTTCTGGGTGATCCACAGCCTTATAGGGTGAGTGTTAAATCGGTCCTCCCGCAAATCGTCGTGTCGAGCGAACAGTACAACCGGCTCGTGCGGATCATTCAAGCCGGTGACAAGGTGCGCATGAAAGTGTCGCTGGTGACACAGTTCTCGAAAGATGAAGTGATGGGCTACAACACGATCGCCGAGATTACGGGTTCGGATAAAGCGGATGAGATCGTGATGGTGGGCGGCCACATGGACTCGTGGCATTCAGGCACGGGTGCTACTGACAATGGCGCCGGCGTCGCTGCGGCCATGGAAGCTGTTCGCATTATTCAGGCGCTGGGTCTCAAGCCGAGACGTACGATTCGGATTGGCTTATGGAGTGGAGAAGAGCAGGGACTGTTGGGTTCAGAAGCTTATGTCGCACAGCATTTTGGTAAGCCTGTTGATGAATCGAAGGATACGCATTTCATGCGTCTGATACGCATGCTCATGGCGACGAAGATCGCACCTGGTCCTGAGTACGACAAGTTATCGGCTTATTACAATCTCGACAACGGCACAGGCAAAATACGTGGCGTTTACTTACAGGGTAATGAAGCGGTGCGCCCGATTTTTCGCCAGTGGTTGCAGCCCTTTCGCGATCTTGGCGCATCGACTCTGACGGCTTCAAACACCGACGGCACGGATCATCTTTCGTTTGATGTGATTGGTTTGCCGGGCTTTCAATTCATTCAGGATGAGATCGATTACGAGACGCGCACACACCACTCAAACCAGGACGTCTTCGATCGCATTCAGGCTGACGACTTGAAGCAGGCGGCGACGATCATGGCTGCATTTATCTACAACACAGCCATGCGCGACGAGAAACTTCCGAGGAAGAAAAATTAATCTGTGTTATCTGTGGATTAGGTTACAGCCTTGCGCCGAAACTGCCGCAGTCCAAATGCTAAAAAGAGTGCGTCAAAGATCAGCAGCGCAACGATCACAGCGATAACCGGCAGATGCGGAAACTGTGGCACGAGCGTTCCACGCAATCCCTCGCTCGCATACACAAGCGGATTAACCAGTACGATCTTCTGAAGAATGGGAAAGTTTGCCAGCGCACTCCACGGGTAATACGCACAGCCGAAGAAGATCATCGGCGTCAGCACCATGCTGAACATCAGACCGATTTTGGTTTGATCGATGCTACAGCCGAGCGCCAGACCACCACACGCAGACAAAAACGCTACCAGCAACGTGACACTAGCAAAGGTCAACGGAGACGGCAGGTTTAAATCAACGCCCGGACGCAACAACAACCACGCTGCGGGTATAACAACGAGTCCGGAAACGACGGCCTGAGCCGCTCCAAAGAACACCTTCTCGATCGCCAGCCAATCGTTTTCAATCGGCGCGAGCAGTCGGTCTTCGATCTCATGAGTAAACTGAAACTCGCCGATCAACGGCATCGCTACGGCCCACACACCTGTGAAGATCATGCTGATCGCCATGATGCCGGGCAGCAACAGACTCTTATACGTCGCCGGCATGTAGCCGCTGCTGACCATGACGCGCCCGAAAATAAATACAAACATCATCGGTTGCAGGAAGGTTTGCAACAACAGTGGAATAAAATTGCGCCGCGCGACATGAGCGTCACGCGACAGCAGTGCCAGAAAGGTTTTCCAGTTCATTCGCGCAAGCTCCGTCCGGTATGGTGCAGGAACAAATTCTCCAGGCTTGGCTCCGAGATCTCCAGATCCGACAGCTCGACTGATGTCGCCATAGCGAGATTAGCGATCTCAGAAACGAGTGAGCCGCCGCGGTCCGCATAAACATCCGCGCCGTTCTCGCCATTCGTGTCAGCATGAACACGCACCTCTCGCACGCCCGAAAGTGTCTTGAGTCGTTCAAACAATTCCTGCGAGTGTGCGCCGAAACGCAGGCGCAGAAGAAAGCCGCCGGGCACGGAGGCCTTCAGCTCTGCCGGCGTGCCTAAAGCTATGTTGCGTCCGTGATCGATGATGGCGAGTCGCTGGCATAAAGCGTCAGCCTCTTCCATGTTGTGTGTGGTCAGGAGAATTGTTTTGCCGGTCTGATTGTATTCACGGATGATTTCCCAGAGCAGCAGGCGCGTTTGCGGGTCAAGGCCGGCGCTCGGCTCGTCCAGGAAGAGCACTTGCGGATCGTGCATCATCGCACGCGCAATGGAGAGACGTTGCATCATGCCGCCGGAGAAACCACGCACGAGTTGATCGCCACGATCGCTTAGTTTGAACCGATCGAGCAGCTCTGTGGCGCGAGTGGCTCGCGTGCGTGAGTCGAGACCGAAGTAGGCGCCGTGGAAGAGCAGGATTTCGCGAGCGGTGAGCGAGAAGTCGAGGTTAGGTCGTTGGGCGACGACGCCGATCAGTCGCTTCACTTCGACTTGTTGGCCCCACACGTCGTAATCGCCGATCCATGCCTGACCGCTCGTCGGACGCACGCGTGTTGTGAGGATGCCGACGGTTGTCGACTTTCCGGCACCGTTTGGACCAAGCAGCCCGAAGATCTCTCCGGCATGAACATCAAGCGACAATCCGTCGAGCGCCACAATCTCCCGCGCCGGCTGTTTATTCCGGCGCCTTGCCGCAAAGCCCCCACCCGCGGCCAGCGGCGGCGGCGACGTATAGACCTTCCGTAGCTCACGTGTGCGAATACCTGTCAGCATAATGCCAGGGGTCCTTTGACCGAACCACGAAAAGCGCTCGCCAATTCTAGT
>DASUYO010000343.1:0-6473 GCA_036377375.1 Pyrinomonadaceae bacterium | reverse complement strand
TGCGCGGGGCGCATCACCGTCGATGCGCGAGAGAAGGATTAACCGCAGCCATGATGCCTTACCATGAGGGTAGTTGCAAGTACGCAACCGCTTTGCATGTTCCAACTACAAAATATATTCCGCATCGACAATATATGTCGGATGTGGTAAATATGCCCCCCGATCATGATTGTGCCCAGGCTCGACAAACTGCTTGCTAAGAAAAAACGCTCCTTCTACTGGCTGGCGAAGGAGACTGGTATCAGTCATACAACTCTGTGGCGACTGAAAAAAGGCAAGGCAGTTGGAATTAATTTTGAAACGCTCGAGAAAATCTGCCGCGCCCTGCGATGTCAACCCGGCGATGTTTTGTTCCTTACAAACAGTAACACTCCCCCGACGCGTCAATCTGCGAAGACTAAGCGGAAGTCCTCGAGCTAAAGCAGTTCCGTTCCGCAACAGCAATGAGATCGGCGCGTAGATTTTGCAACGAACTAATCCGTTTGCGAAAGTATGTTATAGTCCCTTTAGCATTATCAGTTCTTTAAACCACTCTCGACATCAGGATCTGCGCGTAGCATCCTCCTCCTTGTGCCGTCTGTTTGTTTTTCAAACCTGAGTATGCCGAGCATCCTGATGCACACATCTACAAACTACATTTCGACGATCATACAAAGATCCGCGGATGCCCTAATCCGTTTTCTCCGTATGTTCTGTTCTGTTGAAGCGTGCGATGGGAGAGCTACTAAATGAGCGCGAGTCGGCAGGAGAGTGGGCCAGGAGAAATCTCACGATTCCGAGCAGTCGTGGTAGCCGCATTAAGAGCGAAGCAACTTCGACGTGGTTCAAAGCCGCGGATCGAGTCGAATCCTGACAAGCACAAAGATACAAGCATTGCAATGGAAGAGGTCAGAAGAGGCTTGATCAATTTTATGCAATTCCCCGTGGCCCATGGTCATGCCCTCAGTGCGATGAGTGACGTGAAAGCCGGTGTCGAAGAGCCCGCTTCGGTATTCGGGTAAAACAGGAGGGATTTGGCAGCTTAAGTAAATGAGGAGTTATGAACGGACTGCACATGTTCATCCGGCCGGACAACAAGGATTCGGTTGAAAATAATGTTTTCTATAGCCAGCGAAGCCATGGTCCAATGTATCGCTGGCGTTATGAAAAACACCTTGCGAAGTGGCAAGCGGCGCGCGTGGATGGTTCCGACTGGAGTTCCCATGAATTGTGCACTGCCCCCTGGCAATCCGTTCCTCAGGAGCTCAAGGCTCAGTTGAATGAACACTATGTCGAATAACTTTCCCATCTAACATCCACTTAGCGCCCTCGCATCAAACGCTGGCGCATCTCTTCGCAAACTACAATCCAGACCGCAGACTTTCTCCAAGTTCGTTCAGACGGGTCTTGACGAGCCGCCAAGAAGACCGACGCGTCCGCTCAGGTGATTCGCTCGTGGATTTCGCGTTAACTTCCGGCGGTGAGAAAATTTCAAGTTATGACGGAAAACTGTAGGAAAATTTCACGTTATGCCGGACAAGAATTTCATTTAATGCCGGAATCATCCTCGTAAGTTGTTGATTCCACTCACAGGCCAATTTCACTTAATGACGGAACCCACAGTCCCCCCCATGTGGGTTCGGTCATTAAATGAAATTTCTCGGTCATTAAATGAAATTGCTCGGATGTGCGTGACTGTCTGACCAGTTAGAGCGAGTCACTGAAGTCTATTGGTCGGCTTTCAATTTGGATTTTAAGTTCAGTTTCCGAATTATTCGATGTAGGTTGGTTGGATGCAGCCCGAGGCGCTTTGCTGCTTCAGTGTAATTACCGCCGGCTTCTTCAATTGCTCGAATCACAATCAGACTCTTAGCTTCTTTAACGAGATGATGATAGTTATCGATGTGCCCTTGTCTGTTTTGAGGACTAAAATATTTCACGTTATAATCGAACCCACAAGCCGCAAAGTATTTACAGCGTATAGTGCTGGCCCTCACTCGAGGTGCTGAGAATGCGCGAGTTCCTCAAAAAGCTCTTCAGCCGAAGGCCTCTCCAACAATTGGGCCTTGAGGTCGGACCGCAAAGCGGGAGTGCACGTGTCCCCTACGACCGCAGTTGGTTAGAACCGCCCATCTCGCTCGCTGATCCTGCACCGTGGGATATGTACTGGTATGAACATCTCGCACATGGTGTCGGCGATTTCGCCCACCTGTTTTGTGATGACGGGGATCTGGTGGACACCATGCGCGCTAACGGCCTCAACACGGTCTTATGTGTCGGCAACGGAATTTCGCAAGAACCACGCGCCCTGGCTTGGGCGGGGTTCGATGTGACTGCATTGGATCTGTCACCTTATGCAATGAAGGTGGCCAGTGAACTTACCCCGCCCGTTGAGTTGTTAGCCCAGCTCGTTGGCGGGCGATCTGGTGGTCTGAACGGGAATTTGAAGTTCGTAACGGGTAACCTTTGTGATGTGGAATGTTGCCCGGGCCCTTATGATGTCGTGATTGAGCGTCTAACACTCCAGTTGTTCTCAGATGAGTATAAGCCCCGCGCGTTGCAAGCGGTGGCAAACCGGCTCGCGTCACCTGGGATCTTCTTCAGCCAGTCGCATTGTGGTTGGTGGAAACCACCAGCGCCGCGTGTACATTGGAACGAGTGGTGGTTCCGCGCAGCAGGATGGCCCATCTGGCCCAGCGAGGGCCCCGTGACAACGCAAGTAGCCTGGTTGTTCACAACTACGGGCTAGTTATGGCTTGTATTCTCCATGTTGATCTTCTAACCATTCGACGTCGCCCGCCTAACCCCGCAACTCAGAATTCAAAGCATTTTCATCTTCCTCTAAATCCGCGACGTCACCGACGTTCGTAAATAACTCCAGTACAGTCGAAAGTTTGAGTCAACAGACAGCGTTGAGGCGAGCAGTCTGAGCGAAGGGATTAGTGTGCAGAATTCATGGAAGCGATGACAAATAAAGCAGAAAGGCAAACTGGTCTGACCGTAAAGAAGGCAGCGATCCTGTTATTCATGAGTTCGTTTATTGTTCTTGGTCTCACGGCCGGCAAGAAAGCGTTTCGGCATCCCGCGGAAAATTCCCCCGCGAAAGATTCATTGGTCCAAACTGCATCGTGCCGTTTGGTGTTGGCGTCGCTGCCCGTAAATAAACCCATCGATCAAGAGATCGCCCGTCAACAATCCCTCATCCTCAACGGCTCGTCGTCAGCAAGCGAGTTAGAGCGACTGGGATGGACCTTCGTCAAGAAAGCTCGACTTTCGTTTGATGCAGGATTCTACAAGCTGGCAGAACAATGCGCTGCCTGCATGGAAGCACGTGGCTCAAGAGGGCCGGATGCATTGTTGTTGCGCGCGCATGCATTACAAAGCCTACACCACTTCGGCGAAGCTGAGGCCGCCGCGCGCGAACTCGTCAATGTGCGTGAACGTCCATTTGACTACGGTGTTCTGGGCGACATTTTGATCGACCAGGGCAAAGTTCGTGAAGGCGCAGCGGCTTATCAAAAGATGGTCGACCTGCGACCCGATTTGCAATCGTACGCGCGAGCTGCGCACGTGCGCTGGTTAACCGGCGATCTCGACGGCGCAATCGAATTAATGAAACTGGCCACCATGGCCAGTAGCCCTAACGACCCCGAAGCGGCAGCATGGGTCTTTACACGGCTGGCACTCTATCAACTTCAACGCGGCGCGACGCAACGAGCACTGGAATCATGCGATGCCGCGCTGTCTCTACAAAGCGACTATGCACCCGCAATGCTCGCGCGCGGCCGTACTTTGTTGGCTGTGAATCGCCTGGCTGATGCTCTTGTTGAGCTTCAGCGAGCAGCAAAACTGAATCCGCTGCCGGAATATCAATGGGCTTTGGCAGACGCTCTCAACGTGGCAGGCCATCGGGATCAGGCAGCCGAAGTTGAATCCCAGATCGAATCGTCCACAGAAGATCCAAGAACACTCTCGCTCTACCTTGCCACTCGTCACCAGGATGTCGAACGTGCTGTCCAACTGGCTCAGCAGGAACTGACCAACCGGGGAGATGTTCTAACGCATGACGCACTGGCGTGGGCCCTCGCCGCGGCCGGACGTTTCAAGGAAGCGCAACAGCAAATCGATCAGGCGCTGTCGGAACATACGTCTGATTCACGTCTTTACCTTCACGCTGGGGTTATCGCGGCGCTTAACAACGACAACAGACAAGCAACACGATGGCTGGAAGAAGCTGCGGCAATAAAGCAAACGCTGTTGCCGGGTGAACGAGTGCAGCTTCATTCGTGGCTCGAAAAATTTCATCACCAAAGTCCAGGAACCCACAAGACCGCGATGCTTCGAGAATAGTTCAGAGTTCAGCCTTTAGGCTGCGATCTCGGGTTTTACGCGAGCAAGCTAAAGCTTGAACTCTAAACTTTGCTCGAATCTTCTTTACCGATAAGGAGTAAAACTGACATGTCATTAAAAACATTGAAACGCATGGTTGCAACGCTACTGCTCATTGCGTTGCCGGGCGCGCTGCTGCCGACAACTGTGCTCGCTTCGAGTCACATGGATGCGCCGCTGATCATACTTGACCCGGCGGCCAACACCACGGACGTCTATGCATTCGTGGACCAGGATGGGAATCAGAAGTCGTTGGTTCTTGCGCTCGGCGTGTACCCGCACGAAGAGCCGGGGGTTGGACCAAACAAGTACAGCTTTGACGACAATGTTCTCTATGAGATTCACGTCGCGCTTGGCTCGGATGTGGCAGCCGGACGGGCGACCTTGAGTTACCAGTTTCGCTTTGCCAGCAGCTTCAAGAACCGAAACACGATTCTTCAGTCGTACCTCGGCGTAGTGCAACACGTCGGCGATGCGAATCAAAACCTGACGCAAACTTACACGGTCACGAAAGTGGACCATCGCACGAAGCGAGAAACGGTGCTCGGCACTGGAATGGTTCCACCTAACAACCAGGGGAATGCAACACCTTTCTACAATCAGGGAAACAATGGCGAGAACCCGGCGCGAGATGGCGTAGCGACGGAGGCAGAACTCGACCGATATACCCACGAAGCAATAACTGAACTGTCGAACGGTTATGTTGCGTTTGCCGGTCAGCGTGACGATGGCTTTTACGCGGATATCCAAGCGATATTTGATGTGCTCAAGCTGCGCAATCCCGGCAAGGATTCACAGGGTGGCTTCAACCTGCATCTGATGGCGCTTGAGATTCCCATCGCGGAACTCGGAGGCGACCAGCAGGTAGCAGGTGTTTATGCAACTACCAGCCGGCGATCAGTACGAGTACTGGATGACAAGCAAGCGCCAAAGAACAATGGACCATTCGTCCAGGTTGCGCGTCAGGGAAATCCGCTTTTCAACGAAGGGCTGGTGGCGATTGCCGATAAAGATCTGTACAGCCGCACGAGTCCCAGCAGTGATAGCGAGATATTTAGAAAGTACGCCGAAACGCCGGAGCTGGCTCATTTGATAAATCTGCTTGTCTTCAATGCGCCGGTTGCTCCAGAGAGTAATCGCACGGATATCGCAGGCATTTACATTCCCGATCTGATCAAGGTGGATCTGTCCACTAGCAAAGTTCGTTTTGCCGGAGGTGGTTCTGGTAATCCGACCAACCCTGACGACGCTGGATATTCGCGTCTGAGCATCTTCGGCGGTGACGTGCTGAAGAGCAACATTCAGGATCCATTCAAGAACGGTGGATTCATTCCGGGCGGATGGCCCAACGGCCGGCGCTTTGGTGATGACGTTGTCGACATCGCCGTGACGGCGCTGATTAGCGACCTGCGGGATCCGAACAATTTGATCATTCGTGGGCCAGCAGGTGATGGCGTCGATCGCAACGACATGGCTTTCAACAAAGTCTTTCCTTACGAATCGACACCCCAGAACGGCCGCAACCATCAACATCCGTAAACGAAAATGGCCACAAAAGGCACAAGAGTACATCTCAGGAAAACGTTTTGCGCTTCTTGTGCCTTTTTGTGGCTGGCCATTCTGAGTGGTAGTGCGCTGGCCCACGATCCGGGCTTAAGCGCTGCCGAGGTTCACATTCTCGAGGATCGGATAGTGGCAGAAGTCAGTTTTGCCCGAGTCGATCTGGAAGGAATTCAGCAGCCCGAGTCGAATCTTCTTACCATCGAAGACGATCAGCGAAAGCTGGAACTGCGATCCATCAGTCTTAAATCTTCTGATCGGAGCAGCGTGCATTTTCTGCTCGAGTTCTCGAATTCGAATGCCACCGAATTACGGATCAGCGCGCCCGTTCTTGCGAATCTTCCTCGTGGACACAAGCAGTTCTGCTCGGTGTACGACCAGAGAAACAGCGTGCTGACGGAGCGTATGCTCAGCGCAGAATCAAACGAGCTCACGATCGATCTGCGCAAGACATCCGAAAACAACAAGCCGATCTTCCGCTTTCTGGTCCTTGGAATTGAGCATATCCTGACCGGCTACGATCATCTGGCATTTCTGCTCGCGCT
>DASUYO010000342.1:0-2914 GCA_036377375.1 Pyrinomonadaceae bacterium | reverse complement strand
GCGCGTTTGCGAATCCCTCGGATACTTAAATCCCACCCCAATCCAAATTAAATGCATCCCGCTCATTCTGAGCGGCGAGGACCTGATTGGCTGTGCCGAAACCGGAACAGGCAAGACGGCCGCGTTTCTCCTCCCGATCATCCACAACCTGAGCACGCAAACGCGCCCGGGCATTCGTGTACTCGTGCTGGCACCTACGCGCGAGCTAGCACTCCAGATCCAAAAGAACTACACCGAACTCAATCATCTGAAAGCTAACAAGAGCGTACTCGTTATCGGTGGCGCCAATATCAATACGCAAATCGCCGATTTGCGTCGCAAGGCGACGATCGTGATTGCTACACCCGGCCGCTTGCTGGACCTTACAGAACGTAGCGCAATCGATCTTTCCAGTGTCGAAGTGCTTGTGCTGGATGAGGCCGATCGCATGCTGGATATGGGTTTTCTACCGGCAATCAGAAGAATCCTCGCAATGTTGCCGATAAAGCGGCAGACGCTGTTGTTCTCAGCCACGATGTCTTCAACTATTGAGAGTTTGGCTCGCTCAACAATGAGACGACCGAAGTTGGTCGAAGTAAACCCGCGCGGCCGTGCAGCGCAGATGGTTGAGCAAACTGCCTATTCAGTTTCGCTGGAAAATAAGACCGCACTCTTGCTTGATTTGCTTGAGCAAGACAACGAAAAAGAAATGCTGGCAAAGGTTCTAGTGTTTACGCGCACTCGACGCGGCTCCGAACGCCTGTCACACATTCTCAAAGCCCGCAATCACAAAGTGAATCGCATTCACGCCGATCGAAGTCAGCCACAACGCGAAGCAGCTTTGCGCGATTTTCGCGAGGGCCATACACGCGTGCTGGTAGCCACAGACATCGCGGCGCGTGGGTTAGATGTTGATGCCGTGTCACACGTCATCAATTATGATGTGCCTGTTGTTCCTGAAGACTATGTACACAGAGTGGGTCGCACGGGCAGAGCGGGTAAGCAGGGTAAGGCCATCACGATCGTCACGCCTATCGACGAGTTGTCGATGAGAGCAATCGAGCGACTCATTGGACAACCGGTAAAGCGCGTCGTGCCGGAAGGTTTTGGTGGTTTGCAGGCAACTGTGTCCAGCACACGCAAACCGTTCGTGCCTTTCGGGCGTGCTTCCAGGGGCGCCGTGCGTTCTTTCAGGCCGCAGCGCGGGCGCTAATTCGCTAGTGTCGCAGTTTTGTAATTTCTCTGGGCAACGGATCTGTTCTCTCTGTCTTTGTGTTTAGATAGACGCAGAGATTGCACAAGAAAGTTCAGACCAAGATTAATGATATTTGAAAACCACAGTGAAGCTACACCGGCGACAAGACGTACTGTTAATTGGGGCGCAGGCATTTTTCTCATTATTGCGCATCTTGCCGCCGTTGCAGCTCTCTTTTTCTGGAGCTGGCCGGCAGTGATTACCGCGATCATCCTTTACTGGGTAGCGGGTAGTCTTGGTATCGGCATGGGTTGGCACAGACTGCTCACGCACCGCGGTTATAAAGTGCCGAAAGCGGTTGAATACTTTCTTGTGACCTGTGGTACGCTGGCCCTCGAAGGTGGTCCAATTCAATGGGTAGTGACGCACCGGATACACCACGCACACACAGATAAGGTAGGCGATCCGCACACGCCACGCGATGGTGGCTGGTGGGCACACATTGGTTGGATATTGTGCGGTACAGCACAGAATCACAGCGAGAACACCATCGCTCGCTACGTACCTGATTTGATCAAAGACCGGTACTACCGTTGGCTCAATACCTACTACTATGTTCCTCTATTGGTGTTGGGCGTGATGCTCTTTATATGCGGCGGTTGGGACGTATTGCTATGGGGAGTTTTTCTGCGTCTCACACTGGCTTTTCATGCGACCTGGCTCGTCAATTCGGCTACGCATCTGTGGGGTAGAACCAGATTCCAAACCGGCGACGATTCGCGTAATAGCTGGTGGGTAGCGCTCCTGACATTTGGAGAAGGATGGCATAACAACCATCACGCTCATCCAACGTCAGCGCGTCATGGTTTGCGTTGGTACGAGATCGATTTAAACTGGCTCGGTATTCGTGCTTTGCAACTTTTTGGACTGGCCCATGGTATCAAGCGCGTTCGATTTAATCGCGCTTCCTCCGCGTGGCAGCTTGTGCGTGGCCCTATGAGATCCGAACGTTGTTAGCGACAAACCCTCAGCGGTTCTGACAGAGTAGAAAGCAACAATGAAGATCTTACTTTACAACCCTGATAACGGTGTAACACGTAACTTCATGCCACATCTCTGGATGTTTCTGCTGCAAGCGCTGACACCACCGGGCCATGAGGTATTGCTTATAGACGGCAACGCGCGCGCGATGAATGAGGAAGACCTCGTACGATTCGTTCGCGAACAAGATGTCAGACTTGTCGGTATCGGCGCGATGACCAGGATGATAGCCAAGGCTTACCGAATGGCTGATGCCATTCGCGCTGCGGGGGTACCTGTTGTGATGGGCGGGCCTCACGTGACTGAAGTCCCGCACGAAGCGCTCGGACGAGATGGTGGGCCGCGCCACGCTGATGCTGTGACTCTTGGTGAGGCCGACGAAACCTGGCCCGAGGTAGTCAGGGATGCTGCAAATGGCAGACTTAAGGAGATCTATGCGCCAGTAGACGACAATGGGAAGGAACGAAAACCCAGCCTTCAACCATATCCTTCGATTCCCTGGAGGACCATGGATTTGGATCAGTTCAATCTGGTCCCAAAATTTGTCGCCCCCATGCTCAGACGACATGGGAGCGGCTGGGGAACGTTTCGACTAATTCCGATTGAATCTGGTCGGGGGTGTCCGTACGGCTGTGAGTTCTGCACTGTGACTGGCTTCTTCGGCGACTCTATAAGATTCCGTACAAACGAAAGCGTTGT